>JAGHTY010000041.1 GCA_018065125.1 Candidatus Minthousia equi | reverse complement strand
ACTAAAATTTGTGCGCATGGGCTAATTCGCAGAAACTCGCATTTCATGCTCAAACAGTCTGCTCATCTTAACGCCCATACTTCAAATTTCTTAACGCCCTTTCAGTAAGGCAGGCCCTAATTAGAGTTCCGTGCGTATATAATCATTAATCACTAATCCGCAAGTATCCCCGCCTTGGCGGAAGAAGCGTGAAGAAAAGTGCTTGAAAATGCGTTAAGAGGCGCAAGTTGTTTGAGTGCGAAGCACGAGTTTTTGCGACTTAGCAATTGAAAGTGCTTTTTAGCTTCTGAAGACGCAGCGGGCAACCTTTCTTTTGTTTCTTATTCTTTCGTTTGCACGAAAGAAAAGAAAGGAGATAGTAAGTTATCGTTTTTAGCTATGGCTAAACTCAAAACTCACAACTCAAAATGATAGATCAACTAACAATCAACAAAATCAAAGAAGTAACAGTGGTGGAAATAGCCGAGAAACTGGGCCTTAATCCCACCAAGAAACAAGGTGCCAACTGGGTGTGCAAATGCTTTATGCACCCCGACAATCACCCCTCGCTGTACCTCAATCCCGCCAAGAACGTGTGGAAATGCTTTGCGTGCAAGGATAATAACGGGGGCGGTAGCATAGCCCTGGTGATGAAGCACGAAAACCTGGATTTCTACCAGGCATGCCAGTGGATAGCACGCGAGTTCAGCATCGAGTTTAAAACAGTGAGCAAATATGCAGCAAACAATCAAAAACCAACAACCATGACAACAACACAAACCACTACCAGCACCCTGTGCACCCTTGACAGCAGCCTGATAGCTGCACGCGAATCGGCCAACAGCCACTTTTGCCAGGCCATGATAAACAACCACATCCTTACGCCCGTGCAGATGCAGCACGCCGTGCGAAAGTATCACTTGGGGGCCACAGCCAGCGGCGAGGTGATATTCTGGCAGATAGACCAGCAGCAGAACCTGCGCGACGGAAAGCTGATGACTTACCAGCCCGACGGGCACCGAAGCAGGAGCGTGAACCCCAGCTGGGTATCCTACAAGATGAAGAACGAATGGAAAGACAAGCAGAACAACCCGCTGCTGCCACAGGAATGGGAAAAGACGCAATGCCTCTTCGGACTGCACCTCACAGCCGGAAACAACCTGCCTGTGGCCTTGGTAGAGAGCGAGAAGACTGCCATCATCTGCTCGGAACTGTTCTACATGCAGGGCTTTGTGTGGGTGTCGTGCGGAGGAATCTCAAACCTCAGCACCGCCATGCTGCAGCCGCTTGCTGGCCGAAACATCATCATCTTTCCAGATACCGACCCCGATGGCTCTACCTTTGCCAAATGGAGCAGCATAGCATAGCAGGCCAGCAAGGAACTGAACCAGCCCATCCACGTTAGCAACATCCTTGAAGTAAATGCCTCACCCGAACAGAAAGCCCACAAGATTGATATTGCGGATCTGTAGACCCTCCCAACCTCAATGGTCTTTACACCCCCTTCGTTTCCCCCGTTATCGGGGGACGGAAACCCTTAAAGGGAGGAGGTCTTTTGACAACAGACTACAGACAACGGATTCAATGAATAATTAATAGTTAATAATGAATAATGGAATGTCAAACCGGAGCTTTGCTCCATCAAACTGTTGCGCAGCAACATCAAACCGCGCGAAGTGCATCAAACCGTCGCCGAAGGCGACCATTACGGTTCCCCAAAACAATCAAATATCAGCTTTACCTGGCGAGAATTGAAATGACGCTGGTTCGTTTGATACCCCGTTTCTGCCAGATCCTTGCAAAGCCTTGGATTGGTTTTTATCCATTGCGCCAGTCGGTTCAGCGCCGCTACCGGAGTGAGTGTAGGAGCATAGGCCATAGCCAGCTCGTGCTTGCTGTAAGTATGTATTTCCATATAGCAAAGATACTCATTTTCTGGCAATTATTACCATTTATTAAAGGAAATCTTTCAAAAAACTTCTCTGGTTCATCGCACTTCACAATAGCTCATATTGCCCATTAATTTAGTCGTATCTTTGTACTCGTAATCAAGATTACCACGTAAACGCCATGCACGTTTGCACGTAAACTACCCGGGTGTTTGCACGCAAACGATGACCACGTTTACACGAGAACGAGAAATGAGTCAACGAGCCAACAAGTCTGTTGTCTGTAGTCTGTTGTCCGTTGTCTTTTAACCCTTTAAACTTTTAAACTTTTAAACCTTTAAACTTTTAAAACAATGTCACTAAAACTGAAAGTACATCAAATTACTAATCCAACATCGTTTGGCTATCCTAACTGGTACAGCGCCGTAGCCTACGAGAAGCGCGAAATCGACATCGACGGACTGGCACAGCACATGGCCGACCATAACACGCCTTTCTCACAGGGTGTTATCAAGGGCATTCTTACCGACATGGTGAGCTGCATTCGTGAGCAGGCTATGCTGGGACGCAAGATCCGCATCGACGGACTGGCCATCTTCAAGCTGGGTGTGCAGACTATCGGCGCCGATACCTACAAGGAAGCCAAGCAGCGCAGCAAGATCAAGCGCGTGAAGCTGAACAGCTATCCTGTGGGCGACTTTACATCGGCCGAGCTTGCCGCAACCGAGATTGAATGGGTTGACGACTACAACCCAACCAACCTGCGCCACTACAAGATTACCGCCGTGGCCGACAATGCTGCTACCGGTACCGTTTCTGGCAGTGGTACCTACACCGAGGGTACAGAGGTTACACTCATTGCCAAGGCCAAGACTGGTTATGTATTTAGCAAATGGACCGATGGTAACACCAGTGCCACCCGAACCATTACCGTATCCGAAGCAAAGCAGTATGTTGCTGTGTTTGTGAAGAAAGACAACGGTGATAGTCCTTCGGGCGACAACAGTCAACAGACAACCGACAACAGTCAGAACCCTTCGGGAAACACCCCTTCGGGTGGACAACAGACAACCGACAACGGACAACAGTCGGGGGGAGATCCCGATGATAGCGGTCTAGTTTAATTTCTCTTCACGAATTAGCGAATTAAAGAATTTGCCATGCGGATAATAAATGAAAACGATACGCTTCGCTACGATAACGAAAACGAATGCGATGGCGAAACCGAAAGCTATGCAACTGATAATTCTAAAATTCGACTAATTCGTGATAAAAAATTCACGATTATGAAAAAGGAAACAGCCCGCTGGGCTATACAAATCTTGCTCAGCATATTATCAGCAATTGCAACAGCACTTGGTGCCACAAGTTGCATGAGAGTGCATTAAAAGTCAACAAGTCAACGAGTCAACAAGTCTGTTGTCTGTTGTCTGTTGTCCGTTGTCTTTTAAACCTTTAAACCTTTACTCTACACATGACAGAACACTTTAAACTCGAGGAATTCATTCGCAGTTCTACTGCCCAACAACTGGGTATCGACAACACCCCAAGCGAGGAGGTGATACTAAACCTGAGGAACCTGTGCGAAAAGGTCCTCGAACCCTTGCGACAATGGTATGGAAAGCCTATCAGCATTAGCAGTGGTTACAGATGCCCCGCCCTGAACAGAGCCGTAGGTGGCGTAACAAAAAGCCAGCACCTGAAAGGAGAAGCTGCCGACATCCGTCTGCCCTCCATCGCCATTGGACGCAAAATGCTGGAGTACATCGTATTCCACTTGCCTTACGACCAGGTTATATGGGAACACAACACCGATGGTCTCTACTGGATTCACGTCTCCCTGAAACGTGATCCACGTAAGAACCGCCTGCACTATATCCCATACCTGCTCAAGGCCTAAAAAAGAACCCAGCACCTGTTGTGAATAGGTGCTGGGTTATGCTATTTCTTGAATGAACAAAAAAAGCGAGAAATATTGTTCTCGCTTTTTATATTATTGTACCTTTGGATAGGTTGCTGGTGTATAAACAAACTGATGCTCGGTTGTGTAATGCTGCTTTAGGAACTGAATCTGCAGCTTGGTAAAGTCGTGACAGTTTGTGTGCACTAAATCATCGCCTTTTGCAGCAATGGCATTCAGCCAGATTCTAAAGGCATAGAGTGCTTCGTTTAGGCTGAAGTGGTTGGCAAATACTTCATTTACACGACCGGTCAAACCATCATTAACCAAAATCTGCATCAATTCTTGTTCTGTTTGTCCTTTATCAACTACAGATGAACCTAAGATATCTAACAGCACTTCTCTTAATGTTTTACCTTGTGATGTGTATTTACCATCTGCATCAAACAGGAATTGCTTGTCTGTATTAACGAAAGCATTAGATTGCATCATGCCAGTAGAAAATGGGAAACTAGATTTACTTGGCACCAAGGTAGGTGTGTGGGTAATAAGGGTTTCGTCGTAGTAGCAGCTGAACATGATACTGTTATTGGTACCGCCTGTACCGTCGCCACGCTTACCAACAGTAGCATGAATATCGGTACTGCCATCCAGTGCCACAATCTCACCGCAGTGGTAGGATGCCATAACCGTTCCGTTGTTAAAGCCTACAAGACCACCAATGGTCTTACGTCCTGAAACCGTGCCTACGTGTGCACAAGCAATGATAAAGCTGTCGTTTTCACCCACAATACTACCAGTGTACAGTGATTCTGTGTTGGTTTCTTTGACATCACCATCAATGTAGCATCCGCAGATCAAGCCAAGGTTCTTATGGGCAATAACACCACATCCCTGCACTTCGATAACCTTCTCGAAGTGCAGCTTGTCGATTACAGCATTTTCGCCTACTGTAGAGAAGAAGTGCTCACCGTAAAGACTGTTGATGTAGCGACCGCTACCCAGGAAGAAGCCATTGAACACGTTCGTTTCATCACCCACGCCAATCCAGCTGATTCGTTTGCCTTCTGCTACATCCTTGGTAGGTTGCAGGGTGATGTCGGCATCAAGCTTTACATACTGATGCACAAATGAACGGCCATTCTTTACCTCGTAGGCAAAAGAAAGCAACTGATTGGCAGTACAGATATGGTATGGGTTGGTAGCGCTACCATCGTTGCCATAGATATCCTTGATAATATCGTTGCCGTCGGCGTCTTTTCCTGCCACATACAGCCATGTTGCATCGTCAATGGTCTCGGCTTTGGTATCGCCAATGATGCTGACAATATTCTTGTCCTTCCCTTTTACAAAAGCAGGAGCTTTTTCCAGGAAGGTTGAGTTCATGCGAAGTGTACCTTCATCAGGAGTATCCTCAAACTGCCATGACATGTATTCTGCACCCACGGTAAGCTTTTCATCCTTATGGTTCAGGTTAATGTTGATGGATGTGCAGTAGCCAGGACGGAACTCAACATTCTTGCTGTTGAGTTTCAGCTTTGCAGTGTAAGGCTTTTCAATGAAATTTGTGTTGGTAGGGTCGAGTGGATTGGGGTATTTAACCTTGAAGGTCATGTTTACCTCTTCCTGTTCGCCTGGTGCTGTTATGCCATAGAAGGTAAATGTACGACTAGCCTCTGTACCTCGATACTCACGTGGTTGCCACAGTTTCATTTCTTTCTTCTGATTCCATGCAGGAGTAGCGCCTCCCCATGTGAATCCATTCAGAATAGTCTGGTCGCCTGCCTCAAGTGGAGCTGCCTTGTAACCTTTGTTGTTCCACTTATACATGGTAGGTTGGTCGTGAAGCATCATTTCTGTTACCTTTGCTTCTGCATCTGGGTCGATACCAGTAGATGAATAGCCTGTGATGGTAACTACTACACGAACGCTGGCCAAGCCATGGTGGAAATGAACCCATGCCATTGCATCCTCGTTCTGCATCTCGTTGCTGTAGGTAAGCAGCAAGTCTTCCTTGCGAAGCTTTTCTAGGTCGTAAGGTGCAGCATGTCCTGTTCCGGTTGCAGGAGTGTCGGTATAATCAATTTCCTCTGATGCGTTAGTTGGGTCGCCTATACTGCCGTAGTACACATCCTTATCTGTGTCGTGATTCCAGTCATAACCCGATTCCTGCCAGGTTTTAGTATCTTCATGAGGAAGGATGTAGCCAATAAAGGTATGAGGTTCTGAACCATCGCTCCAGAAAATATCTGTTTGAGGAACTTCACGTTGCCACGACAGGTTTTCTCCGTCTATGTTACATGCGTACTCAACATCATCGTATTTAAAACCATCAATTGGATGCTTTGTGCGTTCTATCTTGGTAAAGTAGATTCTGTCGGTAGCCATGAACTTGTATTTACCGATAGAATCCACCAATGCTGCTACTCTTGTGGTGGGAGTTTCACCATTGTCGATAACAGCATGTATGCCCTTCAGTGCAATTGGGTTGCAGTCGTCGGGAAGTTTGTTCTCGATGTCTGTTTCGTTGTTACATGAAGTAAATCCCAGTAACAACGCCGTCATAATGTAATATATATGTTTTAATCTATTCATTGTATTTCCAATTTCAAGCACAACAGTTTATCTTACAATTTTCACCTTAACAGGATAAAGTTCACCCTCGTGGAAATCTTTTCTTGTAAGTTGCATCTTGTAGCGGCGTTCTCCATCGCGTATCCAGATTTGTGCATTCTCGGTAAGCACGCATGGAGGAACAATCATGCGATAGTGAGTATTATCAATCTTATAGGCTGTGTATGTACCAGTGTTAGGAACAATCTCAGAGCCAGAGAATGTCTTGGTGTATGCAGGGTTAGGGTTTCCTGTCATAGGGTAGGCGTATGAGCGTTGTTCTGCGTCTACGTTTACGCCAATACCGATAACCTTACCGTTATAATCGTAATTGCATGCGCTCTTGTTCTTGTAGTTAAAGTTGCCTGCAGAGTTAATCTTGCTCTTCTCGGCATAGTAGTCGCCAACGATAATCTCCTGCTGGTCTATGTCGGGCATTCCTTCTAGGGTTAGCATTGCATCGTTGGTAAGAGGTTCTGTAAGTTCTGCATCATCCAGTTCAAAGGTGATACATGCCATCTTGTGCTCGAACGACAGGTGTACGTTCCATGCTCCTGTCTGCATGTATTGCTGTGCCCATAACAAGTCGCTTGCCTTGTAGTGCTCGGGTTTGCGCTGGTCGGCATGGAATACGTGGCAATACTGTAGCACATGTGTTCCTTTTGAGGTTTTGAAGTTCTTCTCCTCGCTCCAGGTAGATGCCATATACACGTATGGAGTTTGCTGAGCCTCGTAGAAACTGCCCACCTGCGGACTGCCGCTATAGTTGTAGGTTCCGTTGATGTCGCAATGGTCATCAGCTGTGAGATAGGTCCAAGCTCCACCTTTTCTCTTTAGCAGGAAGAAAGCATCGTATGAGTTTCCCCAGGTGCTCTCGCCGTATTCTGAAGAATCAACAAAAGGACAGATGATCTTCAGACGAATCCAGTCGCCATCCTCAAAGCCTGTTCCTTCAAGGTTGCTGCGTGTTGCAGCAGTTTCTCCCTCGAATGGTATAATCTCGGATGTCAGCGTAAATTCATGCGCTTCTTGTTCCTTCACGATTTCTTCAGAGGAACAAGCAGTCAAAAGCAACAACGCTGCCAGTATATTTAAATGTCTTATTCGCATACTCTTTTAGTTATTCAGTAACAGAATGTTCTTTATGCCTTCGTTGGTAGGTGTTCCCTCAACCAGTTCAGGATACTCGTGAGCATAACCTATGTCGTCGACCTTGTAGATCATGTGACACTGGTGGCTTTCTGGGAAGCTGCGGTATTCCGAAGCTTTTGCTACACTTAGCTGATTGTATTGGAAAATAGCATAGTTCATGGCCTTCCAAGGTGCAAGACCGTAGAACTCGCTTTTCTGCATGTCATTCAACTTATCGTATGGAACGTCATCACCCAGCAGATTGTCGTTCTTTGCACGCAGAATGTGCTGACGCGCACCACGGATGTATTCCTGAGGACGGTAAGCATCGGTAATGGTGCCAACAGCGTTTGTAGCCTGGGTAGATGACTTCTGGTAATAGTTGCACATAAAGTTACCCCATGTCAATGTTTTGCCCTGCTGTGGAGCAAAGAACTCTGAGCTTCCATCTGCATAAGAGCCAAGCAGCGCTGCACCTGTTATGTTTGAAGAAGCATGCATACAGCCATACATGGTAAGGTTATCTGCGGTTCCTACCAATGCACCACCTGCATCGCCTTGGTGAATACATCCTACAACGTATGCTGTTCCCGTCAAGCTCTGTGCAATAGGTGACACGCTGCAGTCGGCCTTCAGTGAAACGCCAATGATACGCAGATTGCGGGTAATGGCGCTTGTTGTTCCTTTATTCAGCAATGCCAGCTTATGGGTAGAGGTGAGTTTCAAGTCGCGGATTTCACCATCTTCCATGTAACCAAACAAATATTGCTCGCGCATGTTCACATTGCTCAGCGTGTGAGTGCCACCATCAAAGAAGCCTTTGAATGGGGTGTTAGCCGAGTAGCTGCCAATGCTTTCCAGCTGCCAGTCGTGCAAATCGATATCCTGTGTCAGCTGCACCACAAGGTGAAGGTTTACCTGTTCGTCGAAGAAGCTGATAGGTCCGCGTACATAATCTTCTACAGAGTAGGCCAGCTTATCCGAAATCTGTGGATAGTAATGACGGAAGAACACATAACCTTGTGCCTCGGCCTCGGTACGGGTAAGCCATACGGTATCGCCAAACTCGGTAGCCAGACTTTCCTTTGTCTTCTCTACGTCGTACCACCAGTATTTTTTGGTTTCCTTGCTGTCAAGGTCTGAATCTGCATCAGGATTGTCCTTGCTGCGAACAGCACGTTCCAGTCCCGATGTCTTGGTAGCTGCAGTTCCGTTTACCAAAGCAATGAACTCCTTGAACTCTTCGGCTGTAGAGATTTTGAAGATAGGGTTATAGTCCTTGCTGCTCTTGGTCTCGGTAATAGCGGTATTGATAGCATCCTTCCACCACTTGAACTTATCAGGGTTGTGCTCGGAAACATGCTGATCGGTGGTTTCGCCACTCTCTTCTTCTGCTGTTGACCAGTTGATGCCTTCTTCAATAACGGTAACAGTTAGTTTATCATACAGATATCCCACGGTGAAGCGGTAACTCTTGCCAGGAACCATCTGCAAACCGTCGGGATACACAGGTGTTCCGTCACTGTTTTTGATGTCGCTGAGCGAGAAGATATGTTCCTTGTACTCATAGCCCGAGGTATTATGGTCTCCGTTGTTTACATCCCTTAACTTGATTCTGAAACGGGTCTTTGCAGGAATAGTCAGTACATCACCCTGAGTTGTTGGGTCGTTACTCATATCGTAGGGTATGGTAACCATATACAAGCGGCCATCAACGTTCGAGAAGGATGGATG
Organism: Candidatus Minthousia equi; assembly: GCA_018065125.1. Taxonomy (GTDB): domain Bacteria; phylum Bacteroidota; class Bacteroidia; order Bacteroidales; family Bacteroidaceae; genus Minthousia; species Minthousia equi. Next base: position 23,946 of record JAGHTY010000041.1, on the reverse strand, counting down.
CTTAATGTTTGTAGCAATCTCTGTTGGGGATTTTGTACCATACTCTACAATGCCGTCTGCAACAGTCTTCTGCTCAATGATATTGAATTGCTTGTTTGTTGACAGGTTGTTGTAAAGAGTGGTGGTCATTGCACGAAGCGTGCCACTCTCAATATCTACACCTGCAGGTAAACACATTCTGTTATATACGGCTTTGACCTCATCAACCACCTGCTGTGCTTCTTCCTCGGTGAGTTTATCTGCCAGGTCATTCTCGTGGCTATCGGCATTATCATTCCACATGTAGTCTTCCTTGTTCAAACAGATTTCCGCACTTTGGAACTGGTTACCAGCCTTGTACGAGAAACCTATTCGACTGCAAACATGACGCAGGGTAAGTGGAATACCCGTGGTAGGACCAGAAACGGTTCCCCAGTCGGCAATACAGAAGTCGGGATAATAGCTACCAGCGGTACCGTTACTCAAGCATCCAGCCACATTGCTACGGCTCCATGCACGAAAACGCACGGTTGCACCATTTTCCCATGTCAGAGAGTCGGCTTTTGTCTGTGCATACATGGTACCGGTCTTCGAACTAGAATTCCAATCATCACATTTCATTCGGTTAACGCTAACCTTCCAGTCGGTGCTAAGGTTGATAGAGGTACCTGTAGCATAGGTTACATCGTATGAGTAGGTTCTGAATGCCTGAAGGTCTTCCCACTTGTTCTGCACGCCATCCCAGTACTGGCGGTATATCTGCATGATATCGCCTTCGTTGAACTTTCCTTCGTGGTTATAAGATGCACGTGTCTCGGTAAACTCCTCGGCCATAGATGCGTTGAAATTTACTGCCGTACCTATCAATGCCTTCTGTTCTTCGGTAAGCGTGTTGTCTCCGATAACATCCTCGTCAGAACAACTGCCTAGCACAAAGGCACTTATAATATATAATAGATAGTATCGCTTCATAATCATCATTTGTATTTAGGAATGCTTGGCGTATGATTCTTAATCTTTTCTGAACCTTTCCAACAGTTGTAGATATATCCAGAAACTATATTTACATCATAATTGCCATCAGCCTTGATTGCCTCTGCAGGGAACATATCAGCACCATCAATCTTGGTGTTGATAACTTCTGCACGCCAACCGGTCTTAGTGTCATTGTCGATGTAAGGAACAAGCTTTCCATCTTCGGAATGGACATTTGCCTCACCAATTGCAGCTGTGTAGTATCCGTTCAAGCCAGCAAACAGCGTTGTGCCACTGGTATGGTCTTTCTCTGTGTAGAGGTGCTGAGGTTTTTTGTAGCCTGCCTCACTGTCTTGACTAGTGTAGTAAGTGTTATCTGGTGCAGTAAGCAACTCACCTCGAGTTGGGTTTGCTGCAGGGAATTCATCGTATGCTTCAACCTTTGGGGTTGTACCAGGGATTGAACTTGCATTCACCTCGTAGTGATCAGCAACAGCAGGGGTCTTGATTTTTTCTTCTGTAGAAAGTGCTTCAAACTGTTCTGCTGTGAGTGTTGTACCTTTAGCCGTATTGTATTCATCCACGTTGGTGTAATACTCAGCATCCTTTGCTGGTACATGGGTTAATGAAACAGTTACATACTTCACGCCATTCACTTCGGTCAGTTCGCTTTCCTCGTAAGGAACAGCATCATGATGCACCTTGGTGTACAAAGGACTTGGCATGGTAAAGGTTTCTGACTTATCCTTACCTGTATAGATAACTACAGTTGTGTTTTCAAGATCTGCAGTTGTAGCATTTTTCCATTCTTCCCAAGCTTTTCCTGCATTTATCACGGTAATGGTGTGGTCCTGACCATCCAAATGACCTGTGAAGATGAAATTGTCGGGTAGGAGTGTAGCATCAATGGTAATATCCTGGTCGAGAATGAAATAATCGCCATGATGCAAGCCGCCTTCATGTGCTTCTGCAAACATTTTTACCCATTTAGTTTGGTCAACATACTGTGGATACCATGGCATATTGTCATCATCCTGGATGTTGTCATCATCGTTTGGATCGTCTTTACCATACCAGTGACCATCGGTTACATTATCGGTCTTGGTGCCAATACGGTAAGCACGTTGCCAGCTGCTACCTGCATACGACAAAGTATTGCCATTCTGGTTGTTCACACCATAATAGCCATCTTCTTTTACATCTTCTTTCCAAACATCAGCACCAGAGGTGTTATAGTCGATCGACTCTCGGTTGATACGAAGGTAAACAATGGTCTGGAAGTTAGCGTCGAGGTCGAACTCAAATCCCTTTTCGTATTCCAAACCGTTGCTTAGGGTAATCTCGAAGTCGATGTTGTTTTTCAAGCTTGCTAATTCTGCTCTCTTGGTCTCGTCGTCTGCACCGTCTTCGTCGTACATTACCATTTCCTCGTTTTTGTAGGTAGGACGAACAATGAGGTCATAGCATGGAACTTTTCCGTAAATGGTTCGTTTTAGATTTGTTTCAGCATCAGCCTTTTCTGCAGCCTTGCGTTTTTCTTCATCGGTTGTTCCACCACCCAAGGCATTTGTATATGCAGTATTCCATCTTGTATTGGCATCTTCCCAATCTTCATCGTTGGTAGGGAAGATGTAAGCTTTCTGCTCGGTGTCATAGAACATGATGAAGTTTTCTGCATCTTTCACTTCGCCCTTTGAGTCTTTACTGCCGCTTTCCTCCACGAAGTGAGGGATAACCTTGCGCGACTGGTCCCATTTAGGGGTCAGTTCAACATGTCCGCTTGTAGAACTTTCTTTTTGCTCAACACCAGCCAGCACCTTTACATTGCAGAACTTTATCTTACTGGTTGATGCATCATCCTTACCGTCAACAAGATTGTATCCATCAATTGTAACATCGGTACCCATGGTTGGATCGATAAGAACGTATGCCAACACACGTGCCAAACGATGACGGAATGGTAACTTGATACGACCAATGGTTGCATGAATATATGCATCGGCTGGCATACCAAGGTAACGTTCCAACAAAGTGTAGTTAGCATCAGGATTAGTAGTAACATCCTTACTCTGGTCAAGTTTCAGCCTAGGAGCCTTGGTTGATTCAGGACCGTTAACGTCTTCTGGTGTCTCGTTATTGGCGTCGTAACGCAGTTTCTCGGGAACAAACACACCCTGGAAGTAATGCTCGCCATTATCATACCATTTTGCGTCTTCACCGTTTGCCAGATATTTGAATGAATACTCTGCAATTTTTTCTGTAGCAGTACTAAATTCAGAATACTTGATGTTCTCCTTGGTATTACCTCCATTTTCGTCTTGCTTCAAGAGTTTCAGTATGGCCACAGCCTCGGTGTCGGGTTTTCCTTTGGCTCCGTAGGTAATATCCAAGCCACCAAATAGTGGACCAAGAAGCCAGTCAACCGTCTCTGCATCAACCGAAGTGTTGCTGTCGTCTCCCGTAGCTCTGGTGGTAATGCCACCTAGCGAAGTTTCAACATCAGCATTCTGAATGCCACCAATGTGAATTATATTAGAATCATCAGCCGTGCTGCCATCAATGAATGGGTCGCTCTCGGCGCATCCCGAAAGCCACATCAGCATGGTCACTGCCGCTAATCCATAAATGTGTTTTCTTATCATCATGTTCTAATTCATTTTAACGTATATGCCCTTGAAGGGTGTTCACGGCTCTTAATAGTTTGGGTCGCGGGTAGGTTGGATAGAGTTCTTCTTTCCGATAACCTTTTCCTCGTTCATGCCAAGTGCCCAGCCATCTGCCGAGGCTCCTGCAAGTGCAACCCACCAGTTACCCTGACATTCCTTGCCATTGGTAGCTGTTACAAGTTCTAATGAGGTATTTTGATATTTTGAATATCCAATAATACCACCCCATGTTGCGTGTGGGTAGCCATCTGTATTTTCCCAACTAAGCCAACTGGTACAGTCGGATATAATAAGACTTGGGTCGTATATACTTCCGGTCTTTTTGCTTGTACCGCCAACGATGCCACCATAGAATATCTTAGAACCAGTCTTGGCATTTAACTCTTGTGAAGCATCCAAAGATTGGCGCTGGTAGTTGCAGCGTAGTATGTTTGCTTTTGCTGCCGAGTTTACCAATCCACCTATAAAATAGGTTTGCTGGTTACCAGTATCTTCTGGTAATGCAATACGAATATCAGCATCGCTCTGACAGTCTTCGATGATAGCACCGTCGTATGCCCAAACTACCAAACCTGCACTTGCAGTAGAAAGGATATAAGCATCATTGCTTGACTTAACCTTTACATTGCTTAGTATAGCCTTATCGCCAACCACAGCATAAGCAAGCGGTGCACGAGCAGTCAGTTTTTCTTCATCAGTATCACCTTCTTTATCTGGCATTGCTACAATAGGTTTGTCAACCATTAGTACCAAGTCGTACAAATGGCTCTGGATGTTGCTAAATAACATTTTAGCATTTGTTGTGCCTGTGAGTGTGATTGTTTTGTTGTTGCAGTTCAATTCACACAACAAGTTACCTGCAGCATTCAATGCAATATTCTGTTTACCCCAATTCCATGTGTCACCATCAATTGTAAAGTCGCCAGCAATACGGAAACGACTGCTATTGTTGTTATAGGTACCATTAGCGATAAGTTCATCGAGTTCGGCCTGTGATTCAATTACCTGATTGTAACGGTCGGATTCTGGGCGTACATTGGTAATAGGAATAGTACTGTTAATAACGGTATTCTCAACTTTTGTTGACCATTCATTATCATAGGCATTTAAATCCTGCGTGCCTTTTGCATACAGAATATTCTTGAAAGACTCTGGGTTCTGCAACAAGGTGATACCATGTTCGTAGGTGTTGTTTGAAAGCTTGCCTTCGGCCTTGCCTGCAATACCACCACCCTTTACGTTGGTGCCGCCATCAATACGAGCATTGACATTACACTGGTCGATGGTAGGTAGGGTAGAGAGGTCGGGTGTTGACACACCGTTCTCATCCTCTGTTACAGGGTATAGCATCTCTGCAGCGATACCACCTATCAAAATCTCTTCAGAACCTCCACCTGGATTATAGACAGGCATTTGTGAGGTACAAGCATAGATGGTTCCGTAATTGGTAGTTACCAATCCTGCGCGGGTAGCTTGGCGTGTAGTTTCGCCCGGAAGAACATTGATGCGCTCTACCGTTCCGTAGTTTTCTTTTGCAATAGCACACTCTATCGGAGCATCACTGCTTGTTTTGTCTGATATAATAACCGTTCCGTTCACAACGCTGCCTGAAGGTGAAATTTTATCAAACAAGCGTTGGCTAGTGGTAATGGTTGCACCAGCAAACTTCAAGGTGGCCTTCAAGTCCTTACCATTTGGGTCCCAACCATCTCCTTCATTAAGGTTGAAGTTTAGCGGTATGATAACTGCAACGTTACCAGGTTTGTTTTTCTCTGGGTTATTGAGGAATTCTATTAAATCATCTTTGTTGTTGATTGGCATAGGGTCGCTTGCTTGACCAAAGTCGTCGCATATTGAGCTGAATGGCCAATCTTCCCAATCTACCACATAAGCAGTAATCAAAATCTTACGAGTATCGGTGCTTAGTGTTACATCCAGAATAAGATGCTTTCCTGCTGTAAGGTTATAGCGAGCCTTTACTTCATCGTTTGTAGCCTCGGGTTCAGAGCTAAAAGCTTTGTCATTGGCTGCGTAGAACGAGAACTTCAAACCAGAAAGGTTAATCATCAAGATCTTCTGGTCGGTCATGTTATCACCATCAGCATAGTTGTGTGCATTTACAATTGCATCGTAGCATGCAGTTAGCACGTCCTCTTCGGGGAGTGCATCGTGTGTTGCAGTTCTGTATTCACAGTTGTAATTACTCAGCAAAGGTTTTACAATTGTTTGATTGTTCTCGTCATCATAACTGTAAATCTCTGTATGGATGTTTTGTGGGGTCAGTTCTTCGTCGTAAGCAATCTGGTTGCGCTCTACACCTTCGCCAGCTCTTAGGCGTATGGTAATACGTGAACGCTTATGACGCATGTAAAGAGGAATTTTCTTCCAGTACTCTACCGCCTGTGCTGTAGTCATACCTTCAGGAGTGCCTAATGATTTGTTGGCTGCATACCATTCCTTGCTGGTAAGGTGGTTCAGGCCATCAAGGTTACGAATAGGAGCACCTGCTCCTTCATTTGCAGTTTCATCCCATCCAGGAACATAACCATATCCTTCGATAAGGTCTTGCTTAAAGAAATTTTCTGCTGTTGTCTGGTCTTCCTCTACACTTGTAGACGAGTTACTTGATACTGCATGAAAAGCATATTTCTTCACATTGCTTGGCCAGTATAGGTAGTTGCTGGCCTCGGTAAGTGTGCCATATTCATCGTATGTGGTAACATCCTCAACGGTGTTCTTGGTTGGGTTATAAGTGGCCGAAGCTATCTTTTCTGCAATTCCCTCCTCGAACATCTCTACATTGAACTCGTAGTCATCCTGTACGCTCTCAAAACGCTTGATGAGCTCGTCGTAGTCTTCTTTAGCCGACCTGGTTTCTGCTTGAGGGGTGTAGGCTGTGAACATAACCTCATCACCCACGTTGATTTCGCCATCTTCGTTGGTAATGACATCTGCTTGGTCGCTACATGCATGCAGCATAGCCAGCATCAATAGACAGAATATGTATCTTATTTTATTCATTCTTAATTGTTCCACTTGTTCCGTAATTCAAATCATCTGATAACAACCATCCGTCAATGGTAGCACGGATAAAGGCGATGGTACCACGACGCAACTCAAAGTCGTACATATAGCGGAAACCGCTTTTCAGGTTAACCAAAGAGTTGCCACGATCGTCAACGGTAATCTTGTAGGTAGCCACGTGTTTTACAGGAGGTATGACTTGTCCGGCCGATACAGGTGTGTAATCTGCTTCGTATGTGGTTGTGTAGCCATCCTCACCTGGTTTCTTGCCACTGGTATCTGCAACAAGGTGTTTTTTATTCTCCAGTGCTGCTGTCTCTTCTGTATATGTATCAGTTGTAGCATCTTCTTGCCATGTGATACGGATAGCCTGAAGCTGTCCGAAAGCAATGGCATTGAATGATTTCAATGAGGTAGTAGGTTTTGTATCACCCATATCGAACATGTTGAAAGATGTTCCATATTGGTTTTTCTTTAGTTGTGCCTCGGTGTACTGACTGATTACCACAGGGTCGTAGGTTGGTGGAATCTGTGTTCCGTTAGGGTTGATATTGGTAAATACATAACCTTTCTTTGATACACCAAGCAACTCCACGCTTACGATGTTTTCTGACTTTAACTCTGCTGTATTCTCGGCATTGGTAAGGTTCACCTGAATCTGTGAGAACTGGTGCTTGAAGTACAGACGTACACGGTTTGCCTCCTGTGTTGCACCTGTTGGCTTCATCTTTGTGAGCGCAATCAATGGGTCGGGCTGATCGGTAATGCTGGTCATGCCATCCTTGCGGGTAAGGTCGAATGTGTTAGCAGGAGCAACAGCAATAATATCCTCTATTTCCTGCTTCAACCTGCTACAGAAGATAACTGTTGTGGCGTCGGACAGATCAGCACATTTAGTATCAGGGTCAACTTTCTGCTCATTGAACCACATTTCCCATTCGTAGTCCTTGAATGTTCCTTCTGCAGTGGTTTCGGGAGTAGTATAGCCATGACGCTCTAAGTCTGCGTATAGCAACGCCTTATCGTCGTCGGACATATGACTGGTCATTTCCTTTATCTTGTTTAGGGTAGCGGTGCTAACGTTATCTGAATATGAATATGCCAGATAGTGGTGTGCTTGATCTTCACCATATATACCAGGATATGAACTGGTGGTTGTCATTCCATTGTAAACCAGCTTGTCGATAGTCTTAGGAACAGTATATGCTTCACCTTGTTTTTCAGCATCTTCCTCGTTATAGTCGGGATTATCTACCTGAATGGTCTTGAATTGCAAAACTCGATATGATACAGGGGTCCAATGTTCCTCGGTTCCTGTCTTTGTTTTCTTCACGCCATCGTGCTCGGGATACATGAACAGCTTGCCTTGTTCTGTGCCGTAGGTGTTACTCTTTAGCTTGTTATAGTCGGTAAAGCCCAGGAAAATATGGTCTAAACGGTTACGCCAGTAGAAATACTGAGCGCGTGAGTCGAAACCATAGTCGATATAGTCCTGATGATTCTTGTCTACGCCTTCCATGTCGAAGTCGTTCTTCCAATATACAGAATTACCTTCATTATCGTTTACACGAAGCCAAGAGGTGATAGGGGTAGAGATGGTATCAAATGGACTGGCATCGGTATCAGTAGCACCAGCATGATAGAACATCTTGCACACAAAACGGCCTTCTTGCTCCATGTAGGGGATAACGCTAGCACGTGTGGTAGTATTTTCTGTACTTCCTGCCGAGAATAGCACTAGTTCACCTAGGCCTTTGTCATCAACAGAAGGATCATTTCCATTGTTGACTATAAGGTCGTCAGCGCATGCTACCAGAACAGGTGCTGCTACTACCAGGGGAAATATGTATCTAAATATCGATTTCACAATTCAATGTTTATTTCTTCACTGTTGAACTTAATCCCATTCAAGTGTAGCCTTACCACCACCTTCTTCTTCATTCCATTTTTCAATAAGTGCGCGGAAGGTAATGTGATCCTTGCTTAGGGTAATTTCATAGTTATAGTGTGTACCTTGTTTCCATTCTTCAATAGGAGTAGTGCTATCCTTTACTTCACAAAGATTGAGCTGAGCACTGTAGCGTGTACCATCAGCCAAGGTAATGATAATGCGTGCATCATCGCCAATTGTTTGAGGGATGACAGGATAGTCCTTAATGGTAAGTTCTGCGTCATAAGCGGTTGCTGTACCATTCTCTTTAGCTGCATAGAAGCCCATGCGTTTAGGATCAGAAGTTTCGTCCTTAGAGAACACTTCTGTTACTGTAGCAGATGGGGTGATAGTACCCTCATGAAGTTCGATTGTACCACCAGTAGCAAGGTTTGTCAACTGGATGGTTGCATTCGTTAAATCAAGCTTTGCATCATCATCAAGTTCGTCTTTTAATTCATCAACCAAGCTAATGGTGATCTTAGCCATGCTATGACGGAACACCAATGGAACATCCGTTGTGCGAGGATTGATAGCATCACCTTCATTGTATGAGTAATTTGCATCATCAATGTCCTTGCCTGTATGCTTTGTGGTAGTTCCCCACAGCACATCACGACCGTTTTCCATAGTTAAAGACTCGTTTGCAGGTGTAGCTGTATCATCTGCTTTTGCACCCGACAGCGCACGGAAATGTTCCTTGTCGTCCTTGTTCTGCCAATAGATAGTAGGGCTGTATGTCCAAACACTATTTACAGCATCCCAAGTTGCGGTAGTAGCCTTTGTGCCATATCCAGTAGCACTTTCTGCTTTCTTGTAAAGATCGAATGTAGCAGTGTGAGCATCTGTTCCGTAAGCTTCATCATTTACTATGGTCTTTACATCGGTTGCAAAGTTAATTTCACCTACACCAGTAGCAGAAACTGTGTCCCAATCCTTGATTAAAGCTTGAACAGAGATTTCTTGTTTTTTGATGGTAATGGTGATGAGGTAGTTTACACCTGGTAGGGTAGTACCACCATCTGTAGCATTATAATTCTTTAGTTTGCTTGCCCAGTCGTTATCTGCAGATGTGTCAAGAATATCATCGGTTAGATTAACCTTGTAGTTGTTACCATCTACATTATTGATTTCTGCAAGGAACTGTCCTGCTTTCATAACAGTTGGTGCAATGAGTGCAGCAAACGAGTACTTTACGTTTGGAGTTGTAGCATCTGCAATTGGTTGAGATGTAACGTCCTTTACATTTGCATCACCATAGCCAGGTACAGCAGTGATTGTTCCTGTAGGTGCAGTAAGCGATGCTACAGTATTCATGTTCTTCAGTACCACCGAAGCGTTCTGGAAGTTATTCTTTGTAGTCTCAAAGCCTTCATCACAAATTACCTCGACTGTTACCTTACTCATAGCATGGGTGTATGGGAGGATAATCTGTCCGTGTTCTGTACCTCCACCGAAGGTTGCGTGTGAATAAGCTACAGGAGTTTGTTCGTATGACCAAAGCAAGTCGCTTGTCTTAAAGCCTGCGCTCTGATTTTGTGCAACTGTCCAGCCAAGGGTTCCATCTGCTTGTGCCAATGCAGTAGAAGGTGTTCCACCATTGTAACAATAGCCATAGTATGACTGGAGGTAATGTCCTGTGGTGCGAAGATCTGTAGCTGCACTTGCAGAGTTACTGAAATCATCCCAGTAAAGGGTAGGAGTTGCTGTTAGATCAGTTGCTTGCTGTGTGTTTGTAGATTTCAAGCCCAATGCCACACCTGTGCCGATAGGAGTAATATCGCTACCAGAATAATTAGTCATAGCGGTACTGCCCTTGGTAAAGGTTACCAACAATGGTGCTTTATCTGCCGCAACAGAAGTTCTTGCTCCGGTAGATCCATCCCAAGTAACATGACGGAAATATGCTATTATCTGATCATTATTGTCGAATGTTTTGTCAGCAGCACGGGTTTGTGCTTTCTGCACATCGAGCAATGCCGATACCTTGATAGGAGTCTTTTCATTGCCCTCAAGAAAATCGTTCTGTGAAGTTGTTACTTCATCAGCACACGATGCTGTGAGCAATGCAAGTAGGGCTATATTTAAATGTTTTATCTTCATATTCTCATTATTTAGAACCAAACATTGTCTGAAGCAGTTACGGTTATCCAGTCGGTTAGGGTAGCGGTAACTTTTATTGCGGTCTTACGAATATCTAGGTTGTAGATGTAGTGCTTGCCAGCTTCCCACTTTCCGTTTGGCGCAACCTTTGTAGATTTACCCTTTTCTAGAATAGGATTGATGTCGGCGTAGTAAATATCTACATCGTCAGGATCTGAACTATTGTAAATGGTAATCTTGAATCGCAGATTGGTGGTAGCACCAGCAGTGGTATATGTCAATGCCTGAGGTAATACTGCGCTGTGACGGATATTAGCTGCTGCAACACCATCACGATCGGCACCAGTAATGGGGTTAAGTGTGTAATCATCCTTATCTCCTGTTGGAGTAGCACTTCCATCAGACAAGTTAATATTACCTGCGGTATAACCATTTACGATTTCAACCTTAGCATTCGCCAAATTTACAGCATCTGTTTCACCTGTATTTGTAGTTAGACGAACTTCAACCTGTGACATTACATATTGGAAGTTCATGCGGATTTCGCCTTCAGTAGCACAGATACCATCTTCATACCATTTCTTGTTGTGTGTAGAATTTCCACAACTTTCATTATCTATAGTTGGTCTAGGGAAACCTATTGCTAGATCAGATGGATTAGATTCTGCGGTATATGCCGTGTTAGTTACTGCAATTACAGAATTGTCTGTTACTGTTACGCCTGTTGGGAACACTCCACGGAAGAAGTAATGTGTATTGTGAGTAGGCCAGTACAATGGTGTAGATAGGGTATATGTATTTTTACTATCTACTACAGAATACGTAACAATAGCATCTTTTGAATAATTAGCATTTATGGTTTCGCTACGATAGAAATCAAAGTCGTGCTTGAATGCATTAGCATCTGTCATTTCTTGACCATAGTTTGCACTGATGTTGATTTTAGGTGTTTCGGTTGCAGCCTTTACATCAGACCAGTTTACTATAGTTGCAGTAATTGTTTCTATCTTTGTTTTGTTAACGGTAATGTTAAGTACATAGTTCTTTGCCTGCTCAAATTCGTCGTCAGTAGCGGTGTTAGCATCGTTGATTAGTTTTGCAGTTACAAAGTATTCATTGCCGTCAGCATTGATTTTCAGGATTTCATCAGTATCTGCAAACTTGTTTCCTGGGAACACCAATGCATCGTAGGTAGCAGTGTGTGCAGCACCACCATCAGCTAAGTGTGCTGTAATGTTAGTTGTTGCTGCTGTTGGAGTTGATTCTTTACCTATAATATTTACTGTACCTGTGTAGTTAAAACCAAGCAGAGTAACAGTTGGCGCAGTTTGGAAAGCACCACCATCTGGGGTTGATGTACTCCAACCAGGGAAGCCTTCACCTGCTTTTAGATTAACAGTGACCTTGGTCATAGCGTGGGTGAACTCAAGGAGTTTACCATTATTTCTTTGGTCAAACTTATAGGTACCATCTTGACCAGTTTCTGCTGTTACGTTGTTAGAGGTAAGCAGGTCTTGTTTTTTCCAGAAATCTGTTGTGTTCTGGTTGATAACGCCAGTTGTGGGAGTTCCTACATTCCATGCTAAACCACCATTCCATTTGTCATTAGCAACTGTAGGTGCAGCCTCACCATTTACAGCTGCGCCATAGATAGTAAGACCTGCTGCACGACCTGCAGTGTTGCCAGGGTCGGCTGTTCCATAATCGTCCCAGTACAGTTGTGGGTTTATGGAAACCTCGTTGTGAAGGTTATTTGCTCCAGTTTTGTCTCCTGTTGTACCTGTTGTTGTTTGGGTTACCTTGTTTTCAGCATTTTTACCTGTCCAAGTACCACTTACTTGCAGTGCCAAACCTGTACCAGAGGTAAAGTTAAGGTGTCCTGGAGTGGTATGATGATCCTCAGCTGCACGTGTAGCAACACCTGCACCACCTTCGGTTATACCAGCACTTAACACAATGTCATTATCTGCCTCGCCTACAGTATAGGTAGGAGAGGTTTCCTCGCTGCTACAAGCAGTAAGGAATGCTGCCAATGCCAGTGTAGCGGTTATGTTATGTTTTCTAATCATATTATTATTCCTTTGAAGGATAATTTGTTTCTGACTCTGCAACGATTGAACAATTTTCTTGGTTAACAATTTCCTGGTATTTGCCTTGTGATGCCAGCAGTACCATTTCGTCGTACCATTCTTGATCTTGCTCTGTTGTTGTAAATTGTTCGCCTGTATCTTCGCAGACATAGTAGCGTACATGGACAATGTATGTCTTGCCCTTGTAATTCCTTTCTTCTGTAGTGGATACTTCTTTTACTTTTCCACCAGTGAAAGGACTTTTCATGTCTACGTATTTCTCCATATTAATGTTTATTACTTAAATGCATAATTTAGTGGATGCTCAGCTTTATGGAAAGAGATACAAATTGTTTTGTTGTTAGGATTACCCAATGCAATCTTTATGTACAACTCAACATCTTGAAAATCTTTTCCAAAAACCCACATCTCACCCCAACTAGTAATGTCTGTTAAAGTATCGATGTAGTCATCCGTAGTTATACTTTTTACGATAGGCTCACGAGCAATAGGAGCTAGATCTAATTCTTCAATGGCTTTCTTGTTTTTTTCTCTGTCAAGAAAGACTATCCCCCAAATACTAAATTTAGGTAGGAATTGCTGAAGAAAAGCTTCTACTTCTTGTTTTGTCTTTCGCATATGTTTTTTTTACTTAATATAAACGTCATCTGGGTCGGCTGTAACGGTTTCCCAATTTACGATGGTTGCTGTAATATCGGTAATACCAGTCTTCTTCAAAGTAAAGGTATAGATATATTTGTATCCAGGATACCAACGGTTAATAGCGTATGTGTCGTTAGATAGCGTATATGGATTATTGAGATTAGTCTCTGTAGGAACAGCTGTAGCAACTCTTTCACCCATGTTAACGATGTATTGGTTACCATCGGCGGTTGTAATTCTCAACTTAACATTTGTAAGATCTTGTGGAATAGCTCCGTAAGTACAAGTTAATGACGAACTATTTACTGTGTTAGAAATAACACTCACGCCAGCATCGCCAGTTGCAGTAACCAAGCCATTTCCTAGCTGTAACTTACCATTTGCTTTATAGTCAACCAATTCAACCTTTGTTACGCTTTCACCTGTACCTGTACCAAAATCAACAGCATCAGTTCCGGCTGTGGTTTGAAGTTTAATTGTCAAATCACTCATCATGTGGAACATAATCAACTTGATGCGGTCGTTTGTAGGACCGATGGCTTTGTATATTTGGTGGTTTGTTGCGCCATCTTTTCCATCAAAACCATTTGTTGTTGGGCCATAGTTCCATTTAAATGAACCTGCTGTCTCATTATCACCATCATCAATCATTGGAGCACCCCAAAGAACATCGGTATAACTTACTGCAGAAGTTAAATCCACGCTCTTGTTGTCGCTCTCTAATGCTACAGTATTAGGCATTAATGAACGAAAATGATAGAAATGCTTATTGCTTTCCCAGAACTTATCTGATGTCCATTGACCTGATGCGTCGTAGGTTGCACCAATGTTTTCATACGTTGGTGTGTTCCAATCATAGCTTTCCCAAGCATCATCGATGCTTGATGCTTCGTTTAATCCACGGAAGATATTCAGATTAGAGGTTTGTTCTGTGCCACGTTCTTCAACTTTAATCTTGATTCGTGCATTAGATGGTGCAAACTCATCAGCAGTGACTTCTTCCCAATCTGCTACCTGAGCAGTTATTTTATTGATTTTTTGCTTGCCAACAGTGAAGGTAAAGATGTAGTTCTTGCCAGCTTCCATCTTTATTTCATCATCAGAATCTGCAGTATTGCCATTATCTATTAAAGCTTTAAGTAATTGCGCCCTGGATACAATGTATTTGCTGTTGTCAATATAGAATTCAATAGCTTTATCATCTGTAGAATTGGTAAATACGCTTCCTTTGATAGTTTTTGTATCTGCAGAACAATATGGAAGGGTTAATGCCTCAAGGGTATAAGCTGGCTTATCCGTTTCAACAACAGGTGTTTCGCTATGGTTCCACATTGAGTTGATGTCTGCATGGCCAGTTGAACTACCGTATGGTTTGTTTACTTCTGTAAACTCTCCTGTTGCAACATTAAATTTACCCCAAATATTGAAGTAGTGCAAACGGATATTCTTATCATCTGTACCACCGCCAGTAAACCTAAAATCTCCTGTTCCTAAGAAACCATCTCCAATATTGATGTTAATGGTGATTTTAGACATAGCACGATAGAACACCAACTCTCCACCATTAAACTTTCTTTCTCCTACGTTAAACTTTAATCGTCTATCGGTTCCTGAGTTTTCTGTATAATCTACAAGGTTATTGCTAAAAACAAGATCTCTGTTTTTGCAAGTTGCTTCTGTCTGATGC
Source organism: Candidatus Minthousia equi (assembly GCA_018065125.1). Taxonomy (GTDB): domain Bacteria; phylum Bacteroidota; class Bacteroidia; order Bacteroidales; family Bacteroidaceae; genus Minthousia; species Minthousia equi. Next base: position 8,850 of record JAGHTY010000041.1, on the reverse strand, counting down.
TTCTCTGTTGAACCTGCGTTTGGAACATTCCACTCAATGCTAGTAGCTGTAATTGCCGTAGTTTGCCAGGGGGTTAAACCTGTTGTAGTATTAAATTTAATGGTGTTGTCATTATAGGTTGTTCCATTAAAACAAGGATTTGCCCCTGGACATGCAATTGCCCAGATACTTAAGTTAGAACAACGTGCATGTATATCATCCCAATATCTTATTCTGTTTCCTTCAAAAACAACTTTCCCTTCTGCATCAGCGGTTCCTGCAGTTACAGAGTATTTTGTTGCTTGCTCACCTGCAAATCCGTTTGGGTCTGGTAATGCAACGTATTGACTTTTCATTACCATATAAATGTTGGTTCCTGAAGGGAATTTTTCAAATGGTCTAGAATCTTTATCTGTTATAACAGCACGTGTAGCTGCAGCACCATCAACACCCCCTACAGAGAGGGAGATGGCTGTTTTTTCTTGTTCGTCTGTTTGTTGCACCAATGTCTCGTCGCTACACGCTGTGAAAGCGTATAGCGAAGCGAGGAACATTGTTGTATGTATGAAATGTCTTTTCATCAGACTTCTGTGTCTTGTTTATACTTCGTTTTTTCTTAACCTCTTGGTCATTCTTAACCTCTTGGTTAGTAATGACGGGGGGATTAGTCTTCCAAGTTTACACCAGTATCAGCAGCAACTACGTCAGACCATTTTGCAACGGTACAAGTGATAGCCTCGATACCCTTCTTTGTAATGGTAAAGGTATAAGTGTAGTTGTGGTTTGGATACCAGCGGGTGATGTAATCATTTGCTGCTTGATTTTGACTTGTACCAATTGACTCTGCTTTGATTTCAGACAGTTTCTTGATTACATAATACTGGTTGTTATCTGGTGTGGTGATTGTTATACCAATATAGTAATCTTCTGCAGTGTCTGTTGCAGAACCTCTCTTCAGGAACTGTGGAACAACAGCCCAACTAAATGGATTGGTTTCTGTGATTACATCCTCAGAACTACTATTCTGCTTGAAATACTTGCTAGAGTATGCAGCATTGTCCTTAGGATTTGTAATTTCCTGAGATGCGACAGGATCACCAGTAGGAGTAACTAAACCAATACCCATATCAACAGTACCTGCAGCATATAAGCGAGTAAGTGTTACAGTTGCATACTTGTATGGGTCTGCATCTGTTCCTGAACCTGTACGCAGTTTTACTGCGCCACCATCATTTGTAGTCTTAAGTACAACATTGATGTTACTCATCATATGAAGTTCACTAATGTTGATTACCTGATCATCATTGATGGCAGTGATACCCTTGTGCAAGTGGTTCTTGTAACCTTCGGTTTCATTATATTTGAAGTTCTTGCTATCCATTGGAGCACCCCAGTGATAATCGTGGGTTGCTTGTGCACCATTTGCAAGGTTAAAGTAGGTATATTTTGGATCAGAAGTAGGGTTCTTAACATTATCTCCATCAGTACCATAAGCAGTGCTATTGATAGAACGGATGTGATATGCAGTTCTGTTATCTTCGAAGTACCATCCTGTCTTCCAAACGTTAGCAGTTCCTGTTGCTGTTGGCTGAACACCCTTGTTACCTGTTGTCAAATAGTTTGCCTGATATTCAGCTGCAGTATAAGTATCTGTTGTATTAATAGCACCAAGATCTTGACCATAACGATACAAATACAAATCGCTGCAAGCTTCGCCTTCTGAACCTGTTAGCAATGCTGTTGTGATATTAATATGGCCATTCTTGATTGATGTGTCTGCTGCATTTACATCTGACCATGCAGCCAATGTTGCAGTGATTGATTCAATCTGTTTCTTATTTACCTTAATCTTAAATGTGTAGTTCTTACCCATTTCCATAGTAATTCCACTTTCGTTCTTCTGGGCTACAAGGTCCCCATTTTTATCTGTATCATCATCAGGGTCCTTTTCATGAGTAAGTGCATCAAACAACATCTTTTGTGTGATGTAATATGTATTATTGTCGATGGTAAATTCCATCACATTATCAGTACCTGTTTTAGAGAATACGTATCCAGGCAGAACTTGTGCACGATATTCTCCTGCAGCAGAAGTATAACCTGTACCAGTAGGAGCAATTGTGTTAATATTACTTGTTGTTGGACTTGCTGCCCATGATCCTGTAGCAACGTCAAATTTGCCAGAGGTTGGCATGCTTATCAACTTAATGTTTGTGTCTGTAGCAAAAGCAAATGGTTTACCGCCAAATCCTTCGCCTGCCTCTAATGTTACAGTGATTCGTGAAAGTGCATGGTTAAACATCAAGTGGCCTCTATCAAAGTGACCAGCTGCATCTGTTGGTGCTACATCCAATGCTACTCCGTTCTGATAGAATAACATACGTCCTGCGTCGTGGTCAGTAGAGCCATTGTCCGAATACTTCCAGTTACCTGTAGTGTAATCCCAGCGGTAAACTCCATTAACACCACCTGCTTTAATATTATTGCTGTAAACAATATCCTTGTTGGCAATGTTTTCAACAGTCTGAGCGTTTTCAACAGTCCAAGTAAAGGTGTTGTCTGTTTCAGAACCCCAACCTGTTGTGTTAGTATCATCTCCAGCTTTTAATACGTTTGTAGGAAGTATTGTTGTATTGTTCTTGTCAGGTATAGCCACAGCATAAATTGACAACTGGCTGTATCTACCATGTGCGTCATCCCAATAACGAGTGTTATCGGTAGTGAAAGCAACGGTCGAATAGCTTGTTGGATTATTTGTACCATCCACAGCTGCTTTTGCTTCTGTACGGGTATATTTGGTATCTGTTGTTGTGCCTGGACGTGTTTCACTCTGAATACGCATTACAATACGAGTATCAGCACCGGTGAAACCTGCACGGGTTTGAGCACTGTTGTCACTCAGAGAGAATGAAATCATTTCTTTCTGTGAATCGGGGATCACTGGGTCTGGTGTAACAACGTCTTCGTTGTTTGCACAACCTACTGCAAGCAGTGCAGTAGCAAAGGCTAATGAATGATAGATCTTCATAGTTTTATAGTTTTTATTTTATTTTTCCAAATCTGTACTCAAACTTCCGCTGATGTTCTCCCAAGGGGTGAGGGTAGCGGTGAATGAGATTTCAAGTTTCTCGTCGATATTGTTGATTACCAGGTAGTAGGTGTAAAGGTAACCTGCTTTCCAGGTAAGTAGTGGATTCACGTCATCCCATTTAACAGGAATGTCTGTGTAGGTTTTATATGGTGTACCGTCGGCATTCTTTAGGTTGAAACTAACGGTTAGATATACGTCTTTTTGTGGTAACTGTCGCAAACCATTCTTGCATTCTAGGAAGAAAGCTGATGACTGACCTTGGAATTTACTGAGGTCGTTCTCTTCTGTACCAACAGTACCGTCGTACTGCAATAACACAGGGTGATCGTCTTTCTTAGTAGTTCCTAAGAATGAACCGTTGTCGCGGAAGCTACCAGTATTACTGGTGCACTCGAATCCTGTAGCATTGGTAAGGAACTTGTCGGAAGCTACCTTTATCTTCAGGTCGGTGATGTATAGCTTGTTTGCTGTGGTCCATGGCGATGTGCTATAGATACCAAAGCGGATTTTGCTGGTTAGGCGATGGAACACCATGGTAACAATGCGGTTTAGCTCATTGCCATTGTTACGGTTGATGTCTTCGTCAGATATGATGTCTTTATCTGTATTTTCTGCAGTTTTGTTACGCTGAACCTGAGCAATGTAGTACTTAGGATCTGCATCATTGGTTGGAGTTCCATTTTTACAGGTTTGGTAATTAATATTATCAGAACCTGCTGGTATTTTAAGTTCTGTAGCGGTTAGAACAAATCCAGTTTTGTCGGTAGGACAAGGAGCTATGGCGTGGAAGCGGTAAGGGAAATTGCTATAGTCCCAGTATTTGATGTACTGGCCATCTACCACGGTATAGTCCCATTTCAGGATATTATTCCATCCGTCTTGCTTATAATTTACCTTGTATTTGTCCATTACCAATGTGTTACCAGAACCGTATGACTTATAGGTAGATACCATAAAATCGGTAGTAAGATCGGTATAGGTAGCACGGGTTACTGCACCATCGTTATCCGAAGCTGCGAAGCTCATAGGATAGTCGGTGTCGTGGTTATCGTCGGGTTTTTCCGGTTCTATCTCTGGACCGATGTGTGATGACTCACTGCAACATACCAAACAAGCCGTCAGCGCAGGAACGGCCAACAGCATATAGAACCATCTTGTTATGTTACTTGTTATGTGTTTCATCATTGATTTGTTTTAGTAAAATATCTCGGGAGGGAGGTGCCCCTCCCGAGATTGATATAATTTTGAAAGTTTTATTTATTGTACCTTGATAATCTTTACGTAGTTCTGGCTACCGTCAGTGTAGTTGAATACGTAAGTCTTACCAGAGTAAATGTCAAGTTTAGCAGCGTTTACACTAATTTTATTGCCATCTACACCAGGAATTTCATCTACAATTGTTACACCCTTTGGAGACAATGTAATTCCTGTGCCACTTACCTTGCCATCCAGCTGATCCTTAACAATTGCTTCGGTAATTTCTGCACCTGTTGTAGTTGCTTCATAGTAACCACAATTAGTTGCTGTAAGTGTAACGTTGTCAACAGTTGTGTAGATATCACCAGCCTTGTATTCATCGTTTGCAGTAACAACAGCACCTTCCTGATATGTAGTGATAGATGGGGTAGAAACGGTTGTGATAGTTTCCTGAATACCTTCCTCGGTGTCAACTACAACTGCATCGAAGGTAATAGGAGTCAAGCCTTCAACAACTTCTTCGATATATTTTGGATTAGTAGGACCTTCTGGCTGATCTGGGTCGAAGTTAGGATTAGGTACAAGCTTGGTACCAGTTGAACCATTAGTCTTGTCAGAAATCTTAAAGATGTAGGTGTAAGCGTAGTTAGGTTTCCACTGTGCGTATGCAGCAGGAACTACAGCAGTTGCATTGTCAACTACGATTTCTTCTGCTGAGCCATCGTTTGATACCAATGTATATTTAATACGCAACTGAAGGTTTGCACCAGCTTCGTTAGGAAGAATAACAGTATATGCTTTGTTGTCAACATAAGAAGCAGTTGCAGAGGTTTCACCAAGTTTACCTGCAGTATATGTTAATTCTGTAAAGTCTAATGTAGAAGCAGCGTCAACACCAGTAGCCTGTGCAAATTCTACGTGAGCCTTGTTATAGTCTGATTCTTCAATGTTGCTATAACCTACTGTTGGATAGGTAACGGTCATTGTACCTTCGCCTGAAGGTAGAACTGCTGTTGCAGTAAACAAAGTAGGAGCTGCAGCAGGAGTTGTTGAAGTTGCATCAGTATAGAACTTTACGTCCTTTACTGAGTAACCAGGGATTGTTTCGTAGAATGCCATGCGAACCTTGGTACCCAAACTGCGGAACTTAGGTGTAACAGTTGTGTTATACTGGTCAAGACCATTGCTATTGTAAAGTGTTACCAAGTCAGCAACGTAGGTCTTTGTAAGTTCTGCTGCAGTACCGGTTACTGTATAAACAGCATCAGAGGTTCCTAATTTAGATGGATCAATCTTTGTGTATGTTACGTTTGCCTTGGTAGCGGTTCCATAAGAGAATGCTACATAATCATACTGCTTGGTGCTGTAGTCCCAGTACTTGATAGTTTGCTTACCTGTTGTAGAACTGTTTGCATGTGGGTCCAAACCAACATATTCCCAGTCTTTGGTGTTAGACTCTGTGGTGTTAGCAGTGCTAGCTTTGTAATTCACATTGTAGTGGTCGAATACGGTTGTTCTTGTTGTTCCGTCACCTTTTACACCCATTACAACAAAGTTATCGCCAAGAAGACCTGCTGCATCAGCACCTTCGTGGTCTGCACGTGTTGTAGCAAATGACTTACCTCCAAAAGCAATTGCCTTACCCTGGGTTGGATTTTCTGGTGAGTTAGGACCTTCGCCACCCAGATACTCATCGCTAGAGCAACCTGCCAATGAAAGGGCAGTGATTGCTGAAATGAAATAAAACTTTCTCATAGTGTTTTTTGTTTGTTATTATTGTTTATATTTTTTCTGACAACAGACAACGGACAACAGACAACAGTCTGCGTTTCGCGCGTCATTACACCTTTTTATAATAATATCTCATGGTACTCTTCAATGTAGTCTTCAACTACTGCATTGAAACCGCTACCACCTTTTCGGTTAGGAATGCGTACGGTGTCCATATCCAGTTCGATGGTAAGAACGCCACCCTTGTAGCGACGTCGAACCTGCTGGGTTACATCGAACACTATTGTGCTGTCCATACCGTTGTAGAACTTCATGTTCACATCCAGGTAGTGACGGGTACCATCGGCTTCCTTGATGTCTTCTACACGTGTAATGGTGTTAGGGTTCATGTTACACATACCGAAGGTCATCAGTCGGCCACCAATAATATCTACATCTTCGCCTTCCTTGTCGCAATGCTCCTTGAATCTGCAGCCATAGTTCACACGGATAGGGTCGGAACCTGATACACCGTCGTTCAGCTTAACGCTACGAGCCATACCCCACAGGTTTGATACACCATCTACGCCTTCTACACGGCCGTAGTTGTGATGCAGGATAATCTGGGTGAGGTAGATGTAGGTGAGGGGATACAGCATGGTATCCAGCTTCTTTACATATACCTTACGCACAGGGTCGTAGGTAAAACCGGTGAGTGCCTTGTCGATCTCGATAGCCTGCTCGTATGCTGCGAACAATGGTTCGGGCATGAAGTGGGTACGGGTTGAAGGATACTGCACACGGGTATCGGAGGTAGGATTGGTGTAGGCAGTTACATAATCCAGAGATGTGGTTTCATCAAAGTTCAGTGACTGTACACCATCCAGTGTTTCTACGTTGTTCCAAACCAGGATGTCGTGGAAACCCCACTTGAAGCGGTCTTCAAAATGAGGTTGTTCAAGGTAATACTCGTCAACTGTGGTGTGAGGAGCCCTTGGAACCTGGTCGGTAAAGTATCGACGTAACTGGAAGGTCTTTGGTTCCTTGTATCCCAATTCGCCAAACAGGTCGCGGTCGGTGTCATCCCAACCATAGTACCATTCCTTTTCCCAATCGTAGTCGTCGCCATAAACCAAGCGATAGTCCCAGAACACATCCAGGCCAATCTCTACGATAGGTAGGTCGGTATCTACATTAGGTAGATGACCTTCTTCGTGGAGATGCAGAATGGGCTCACGGGTACATGCCGACGCAACGAGCAGCGTTACGAAGAACGATGCTACAACCTGCAAAGGACGGTACTGTGAATGTTTCTGGTTCATATCTTATTTCTTGTTTCTTTTTCTGTAAATAATATCGTAGCTGATCTGTATGCTGACACGGGTAGGACCGAACCAGTTGTGACGGTACTGGCGCTTCTTGAACTTGTCTGCTGCCAGAATCCAGTCGTAGTAATACAGACCATCATCTCTCTTCTCGACAGGACATCCATATACGTATGGATCGTACTTGCTGGTGAATGCACCGAACTGTGCGCTGAGTTCAAGACGCCAGTGACGGTTGCGACTGAGTGGTATTACATAACCAAATCCTACGCCACCACCAAAACCTTCGCCTTGCCAGCCTTCACCGCCGATGTCTCCATCGCCCTTCCAACCTTCGTGGTTCATTACGCCGATGCCATAAATGAACGCATGTGCGTATGCCTGCAGGTAGAAGCCGGTGAATGCACCGCCTGTGTTCCAGCCAATCTTGTCAACATCGCCACTCTTCAGGTAGTAACGTCCTTCGAGGGTGTAGTTGCGCAGCTGGAAGTATTTGTGATTGGTGGTGTTACCCTGCCACCAAGGGAAATCAATCATTGCACCCAGTGTAACGTGTCCGTGCAGTGGGTAGTACTCGATTGCCAGGTTTGGCATTGGACAGTAACCGTAGCGAGGGATGTATGCTCCATACTCTGCCAGGTTTGTCTTGATAGAAAGCAACTCACGACGACCAACAGGCTGCTGAGGTTCCTCTACAGGAGGGATAACCACTACAGGAGTATCGATAACTTCTGGTTCGTCGATTACAGGTTCATCAATTACAGGTTCGTTGATGACTGGTTCTTCAACCTTTGGAGCATGCTCCTTATCAGGTTCGCTGAACCACAGCACCAAGCGTGCAGCACGCAGCTTAGGGAAGTACTCCTTGAGCAAGCGTGACCAGAGAGCGCCCTTGCGAGCTGCCATCAGTTTTTTCTTGCAGCACTTCTCGTCGCCATCGCAACTGTCGTAGATGTCTTTTACCAACTGGTAGTCTTTGTCGCCAGCCTCTTCCATCAGGATGCACAAGAAACCGTAGTCTTCGGTAACGCATGCAATCTCGGTAGCAGTTTGAATGTACTGATTGGTGAGGCCTTTCTGCAATGCAGCAAAGAGTGCATCTGCACGTGCGCAACCCAATCGCTTGTTAAACTCGTATGGACCCTCGGGAGATGCTGCACCACGGATGATGACCTTGCGAAGCTGCAGGTGCTCATTGTTGATGCGAGGAAGAATCTCCTGGTTATAGATTGTAAAGAATTTATCGTCTGGTCGGATATCCGATTTGTTGATCTTGAACTGCACGCCAGTAGAGATAGCGTGGAACTCCTTGTCGGTAAACTGAGGAGCCTGGGTAACCGTATCGGAAGTGATGATGATAAATGGATAACTAGGGTCGTTACGATATACACCGCTTTGAGCCTGGCTGGTAAGAGCAGACAAGAACAGAACAACAAAAAGTGATAATCGTAATTTCATTTAGTTAATTTCTAATTTATTGTTAGTAGCTGTAACAGCGTTTTTTGAATTTATAAAGTACAAATATAGCATTTTTGATTAGAATTACAA
>JAGHTY010000042.1 GCA_018065125.1 Candidatus Minthousia equi | reverse complement strand
TTTCCATTGGGATTTCAACGATCAGCTGACCAACCTTACCCTTAGTGTTTACGTCTGTCAGGTTAAAGCTCAGATAAATCTCTGTACCCTGGCAATTGCCCTTCAAACAGTCTTTCTCGCTGTCGTATGCATAACCCTTTACACTAATTTCACGCATAACCTTTACTGCGCTCTCGTTCAGATCAATGCCATCAAACTTGTGTGCACTAGCAGTAACACACATCAACATAGCCAAAAGGCTAAACATTAACTTCTTCATGTCTTTATTTATTTAATTGTATTAATTTTGATGATGCAAATGTATGAACTTTTAATTTCTCTACCAAATAAAATTGGGAAAAACTGTCATTTTGATAGTAAAATAGCGAAATTATAGGGTTGCAAATACAATTAATTGACAAAATGAAAGTGTAACAGCCTACTTTGTAAAGATTTGAGTTGTGCTTATAAATTGTAAGAAAATAGGGTTAACGTAATTTGTTCTGCTCGTAATTGTCCTTTACGTATGCATAGAGGAAGATAACGCCAATTAGATTTACTACCCATGCCATCCAGAAAGCAGGAGCATAGCCATAGTGCTCGGCAATAGTTCCTCCTAGCACAGTACCAAATCCGATGCCCACATCCCACGATGTAAGCAGGGTAGAGTTTGCGGTACCTCTTTTATTATTAGGAGCAAGGTTCACAAACATGTTCTGGAAAGCAGGATACATGTGTCCGTTTCCCAAACCAATGATCAGTGCTGATAAATAGTAAGCCCACAAATCGTGCACAGCAGCAAATAGCAGATAACCAAATACTGAAATAGTAGCACCAACGGTGGCATTTTGTATGATTCTGCCTTTGCGTAATGATCTTCCACCTACAAGGCGTGAAAGGATAAGGCCTATGGATAATAGCATAAAGAACAAGCCTGCTCCGCCGGTTATACCTAGTTCTTCCTTACCGTAAATTGCTAGGTATGTAGATAGTACACCATACGAAAATGAAAAGCATGCCATGTTTACACCCTCGCTCCATCCCTTCAAAAGGAAAAATCTGTCAAGAGAGATAGGTTGCTTGTTCCTGACAAGTTCGCGCGGATTCAGGTGTATGGTGCTGTTAATCACCACACCCATTCCTGCAAAGAATAATGAAAGGGCGAAAATCAGTTCGTAGTTGTGCCACATGTCATAAATAAATAACCCCACAGTAGGTGCTATGGCCGTGGCAATGTTGTTGCTAAGTCCGTAATAGCCAATTCCTTCTGCACGCCGTGACGGGTAAAGCACATCAATTGCAACGGTGGTGTTTGCCACGGCAGTTGCGCCAAATGGTGCGCCATGCAAGGTGCGGATAATGGCAAACAGCAGAAGTGAGGTGGTGATGAAGTAACCGGTAAAGAACAAGAAGAACAGAAACCAGCAGGTGAGCAGCACTGTTTTACGGGGGTAGCTATCTACCAGGTAACCGCTTACCGACCTCATCATCAGGCCTGTTATGGTGTAACCAGAAAGAACCACGCCAATCATGTGCTTGTCGGCCAGGAACACCTCATTTAAATAGATAGGCAGAAGTGGAGTGATCAGCATAAAAGAGAAATAGAGCATGAAATTTGCACTCCATGCCTTGAAATAATTGGCATTCCAAAGTATTTCCTTTTGTTCTTTCATACCTCTAGTTGAAATATACTGCAAAGGTACAAAAAATATGATGGGCACTTGGCTTTTTTATGAAAAAATCGAGATTTCTTTTGGATTTATAGAAAAAAGTGCTTACCTTTGCACCGCATTTAAGAAATATGGCTCCTTAGCTCAACTGAATAGAGCGTTTGACTACGGATCAAAAGGTTATAGGTTTGAATCCTATAGGAGTCACATTTAGTTGAATGCGAATATTATAGAACGGCTCCTTAGCTCAACTGAATAGAGCATTTGACTACGGATCAAAAGGTTATAGGTTTGAATCCTATAGGAGTCACGAAAAAGTCTTGAGGTTTCTCAAGACTTTTTTTGTTTTTGATTGCCGTAGAACCACAAAAACGTAGAGTTTGTTGTCCAACTTGCTCTACGTCTTTGTGCCTATGTGTCTTTGTATCTTAGATCAGCTCAATACTTCTCTTTACAAAGTTGTTCAGAGCTTCGCCCTTCAGCATGCCATTCTGAAGAAGTGCTAGGTCTATCAGCTGTGAAATAACCTTGTTGCTCTTTGCATATTCACCTAAAACAGCTTCCTTTTTAGCCTTTTCATCGGTGATATTCTTTTCGCATTCACTCAAGGCATCTTTCTGCTCCTGGCTAATTTCATCATCTTTCTTGCCTTCCTGCTGCTGTTTCAGCGCTGCCTTGCGGGCTTCTAATCCCTTCAGTTCTGCCTCGATAGGCTTAATTGCCTCTACAGTAGCATCCTTTGTGTCGGTAATGATTGATTTTACCAATTTATGGTCAACATTCAGCACCAGATTGTACATTGAAGGCATTTCGCCATAGAATGCCATACCTGGTTGAATACGTGCCATTTCCTGCATTCGGCGCATGTATTCGCTTTGTGTAATCATTACTGGTGATGCATTTTCACCCAGCGCTTGTGCATCAACATGGAACTCGGTCTTGTCCAGCTTTGGCATTACAGCGGTAAATATGCTGTTAAGTGTTGCGCTTTCCTCTGAATCCACCGCATTCTGCACGTCTTCCTTTACAATCAGGCGGTCAACGGTGTCGGCATCCACACGGGTAAAGGTGGTTTTCTCAAACTTTTGTTCAAGCATGCCCACCAGTGGAGTATCCAGCTGACCATCCATCAGCAGAACGTTGTAACCCTTGTTCTTGGCAGCCTCGATATAACTGAACTGTGCTTCCTTGTCGTTAGCATACAGATAAACGCACTGTCCATCCTTGTTTGTCTGGTTGTTCTTGATAAGGGTCTTGTATTCCTCATAGGTGAAGAACTTGCCCTCGGTATCCTTCAGCAGTGCAAACTTCTGAGCCTTGTCGTAGAAGTCCTCGGTGCTTAGCATGCCATAATGGATGAAGATCTTGATGTCGTCCCACTTCTTCTCAAAATCAGCACGGTCTTTCTTGAAGATGCTCTGCAGACGGTCGCTTACCTTTTTAGTAATATAGGTAGAGATTTTCTTCACGTTGCTGTCGCTCTGCAGGTAGCTGCGGCTCACGTTCAACGGAATGTCTGGTGAGTCGATTACACCGTGCAGCAAAGCCAGGAAGTCGGGAACAATGCCTTCTACATTGTCGGTAACGAAAACCTGATTGCAATAAAGCTGAATCTTATTGCGCTGTAATTCAATACTGTTTTTTATTTTAGGGAAGTACAGCACACCTGTCAGGTGGAATGGGAAATCCACGTTTAGGTGAATCCAGAACAAAGGTTCTTCACCCATTGGGTAAAGATCACGGTAGAACTTCTGGTAATCCTCGTCCTTCAATTCGGATGGTTTCTTTGTCCAGATTGGGTCGGTATCATTAATTAGGTTATCCTCTTCGGTTTCAACCTGCTTGCCGTCTTTCCAGTCCTTCTTCTTGCCAAATGCCACAGGCACAGCCAGGAAGCGGCAATACTTATTTAATAAGGTCTGAATGCGGCTTTCCTCCAAGAATTCCTTGCAGTCATCGTCAATGTGCATCACGATGTCGGTACCTCTGTCGGCCTTTTCTGTTGGTTCGATAGTATATGAAGGACTTCCGTCGCAGCTCCATTTCACTGCCTGCGCACCTTCTTTCCAGCTACGTGTGATGATATCCACTTGCTTGCTTACCATAAAGCTAGAATAGAAGCCCAGACCAAAGTGTCCGATGATGGCATTTGCATCGTCCTTGTATTTTTCAAGGAAGTCGTTAGCGCCACTGAATGCTATCTGGTTGATGTATTTTTCAATTTCCTCTTCAGTAAGGCCGATACCACGGTCGCTTACGGTAATGGTTCCGGCATCCTTGTCGTAGTTAACACGAACGGTAATGTCGCCTAGTTCGCCCTGAAATTCACCCTTGCTGGCAAAGGTTTTTAACTTCTGGGTAGCGTCTACAGCATTTGAGACTATTTCACGCAGAAAAATCTCATGATCGCTGTACAAGAATTTTTTAATCACCGGAAAGATGTTCTCGGTGGTTACTCCAATATTTCCTTTTTGCATAGTTGTTATATATTTATTTGTTACTTATCTTAATTTAACGATAGTTTTTCCTCGCTTGCTGTTACCACAATCTTGTTGTCTTTTGGTTCTTCATTGATGAAGAAATCCGAAAGTTCATTTTCCAGGTATTTCTGGATGGCTCTTCTCAATGGGCGGGCACCATATTGAGGGTCAAATCCTTTCTTGCACAGAAAATCCTTGGCTTCATCGCTGATTTCAAGTACAAATCCCATGTTTTCAACCCTTTTCTTTATCTGGTTCAACTCTACATCCAGTATCTTCCTGATTGAAGAATCTGAGAGAGAGTTAAAGCTGACAATTTCGTCTAATCGATTGATGAATTCAGGCGCAAACTGCTTTTGCAGTGCTTTCATGATGATTTCATCGCTGTGTTCCTGCGTTTGCTTCACAAAACCTACGGCGTGGCCGAATTCCTTCAGTTGTCTACTGCCCACGTTGCTGGTCATGATGATGATGGTGTTTCTAAAATCCACAGTTCTGCCGTTTCCATCGGTTAAACGGCCATCTTCCATAACCTGCAGAAGTATATTAAATACGTCAGTATGAGCCTTTTCTATTTCATCCAGCAAGATGATAGAATAGGGGCGACGACGTACTTTCTCGGTCAGTTGGCCACCTTCGTCATAACCCACATATCCCGGAGGGGCACCTACCAGTCGGCTCACGGTATGTTTCTCCATATATTCGCTCATATCCACGCGTATCAGCGCTTCGGGAGTGCCAAACATAAAATCAGCTAGTTTCTTTGCCAGCAGTGTCTTGCCCACACCCGTTGGGCCCAGGAACATGAATGTGCCGATAGGGCGGTTTGGGTCGTTCAGTCCTATGCGACTTCGCTGGATAGAACGCACCAGTTTGTCCACGGCTTCTTCCTGGTCGATGACCTTGGCGTTCAGTTCCTCTCGCATGAACTTCAGTCTTTTCTTTTCCTCATCCACCATCTTGCTCACCGGTATGCCCGACATTGACGAAACCACCTGAGTAATAACATCTTCGGTAATGCGCACAACTTTTTTCTTCTTACTTTGCTCTTCTCTTATCTGCTGCAACTTGCTCTTTGCCTCAAGGCTTTGGTCACGATAAGATGCTGCCAGTTCAAAGTTCTGCAGGCGAATGGCTTCTTCCTTTTTCCTTAGCAGGTCATTGTATTCCTTCTCTGCAGCACGTTCGGCCTTTGAAACGCCCTCAACCTTTGATTTCATGCGTGCTCCAGCTTCGTCAATAATGTCAATTGCCTTATCTGGGAAAAATCTGTCAGTAATGTATCTGTCTGCCAATTTTACACACTGCACCAATGCCTCGTCGGTATATTTGGCATTGTGGTATTCTTCGTATCTTGGTCTTAGGTTCTTCAAAATCAGCAAGGTTTCATCGGCAGTAGGAGGGGATACGATGATTTTCTGGAATCTTCTTTCCAGGGCACCGTCTTTCTCTATGCTTTTCCTGAATTCATCGAGGGTTGTGGCACCAATGCAGTGAATCTCGCCTTTTGCCAAAGCAGGTTTCAGTATATTGGCAGCATCCATCTGTCCCGATGAATTGCCTGCGCCAATCATGGTGTGTATCTCGTCAATGAATAGAATCACGTTCTTGTTTTCCCTTAATTCGTTGATTAAGTTCTGAATACGCTCTTCAAATTCGCCTCTGTATTTTGATCCTGCCACCAGCGAAGCCAGGTTAAGGCTTACCAGATGCTTGTTTTTTATTCCATCTGGCACGTTGTTGTTTGCCATGCGCTGTGCCAAACCTTCAATAATGGCAGTTTTTCCTACGCCAGGTTCACCTATTAATATAGGGTTGTTCTTTTTTCTGCGTCCCAGAATTTGCACCAGTCGCTCTATTTCCTTTTCCCTGCCTACAACAGGGTCAAGCAGGCTTTGCTTTGCCTGATCGGTGATGTTTGTTCCGTATTGCTTAATGTACTTTCCGATTTTTGAATTGTCTTCGGATGTCATACTTTGCGAAGCAGAATTTCTTCCTACGGAAATAGTTTCCATTTCGTCTTCATCATCATCGCACACATCATCAAAATCTTCATCATCTGCCGAGAAAAGCACACGCTTGATTCGTTCGTAGTTCCAGCCAATCTCTTCAAGTAATGCTGCAATAAAAGTATTCTTGTTTGCTGTAACTGCCAGTAATAAATGCTTAATTTTTACCTCTGAATTTCCTAGCTGAACGGCTTCGTTCACACAGTCTCTGATAAGCAAGTTTGTTTCGACAGATGTCCTAATGTCATTTAGCTCATGATAACCCGAGTTTGGATTGTTCTTTCTGATTTCTGCCTCTGTCTTTTCCTTTACATATTGTATATTTGATGCATTAACACTAAGCATCTCAAGGTCGTTGTTGTTTCGTTCTCTCAACAGGCCAAGCAGCAAATGTTCGGGCGTAACAATAGTGTTACCCAGACGCTGTGCCTCTTCGTGTCCGTAGTTGATAATCCTTTGCAGGCTTGGGTTTAAATAGAATTCAAGCATATTCCTATATTTTCCATACTTGTTACAAATGGTGTGCCAAAATATGAAATGGGGTAAAATTATAGTCTTAACTTAATACCGACATCTGTCATAAGCTATGATCACCTTTGGTGATAAGTTATCCTGTCGTCTTTATTAAAACCTTTTAAACCTTTATTAAAATAGTTTTTCATGAAAAGTTTTCCCAATTGCAAAAAAAGCAGTACTTTTACAAAGTTTTAGTGATGAACTATGCACAATTGAAATAAATAACTAAAAATACATGAGTCAAGAAGACAGAATTATAAAAGTAAACATCGAAGAGCAGATGCAGAGTAACTACATTGACTATTCAATGTCGGTTATTGTTGCCCGTGCGCTTCCAGACGTTCGAGATGGATTCAAGCCTGTTCATCGCCGCATCTTGTATGGTATGATGGAACTGGGCTATACGCAAGACAAACCATACAGAAAATCAGCACGTATCGTAGGTGATGTACTTGGTAAGTATCATCCACATGGTGATAGCTCTGTGTATGGTGCATTGGTACGTTTGGCACAGCCTTGGGCAATGCGTTATCCTTTGATTGAAGGCCAGGGTAACTTTGGTTCAATCGATGGTGACAGCGCTGCTGCAATGCGTTATACCGAGGCACGCTTGTTCAAGATTGGTGAAGACATGATGGGCGAGGACCTGTATAAGGAAACCGTTGACATGGATCGTAACTTTGATAACACCCTGAACGAGCCTACAGTATTGCCAACCCGTATTCCTAACCTGCTGGTGAATGGTGCTACTGGTATTGCCGTAGGTATGGCTACCAACATGCCAACCCATAATCTGAGCGAGGTTATTGACGGATGTGTGGCATACATTGAAAACAATGACATTGACACCGACGGGCTGATGAAGCACATTCCCGCTCCTGATTTCCCAACTGGTGCATATATATATGGTATCTCTGGCGTGAAGGATGCATACGAAACTGGTCGTGGCCGTATTATGATGCGTGCCAAGGCAGAGATTGAGAATGGTCCTACACACGACAAGATTATCATCAGCGAGATTCCATATAACGTAAACAAGGCAGAGCTGATCAAGCGTATAGCAGACTTGGTGAACGAGAAGAAGCTGGATGGAATAAGCAATGCCAATGATGAATCCGACCGCGAGGGTATGCGCATCGTAATTGATGTGAAGCGTGATGCCAATGCAAAGGTTGTGCTGAACAAGCTGTATAAGATGACCGACCTGCAGTCTTCATTCAGCGTTAACAACATTGCTCTGGTGAAGGGTCGCCCAAAGTTGTTGACCTTGAAGGATATTATTCGCAACTTTGTAGATTTCCGTCATGAGGTAGTGATTCGCCGTACTAAGTACGATCTGCGCAAGGCAAAGGAACGTGCACATCTGCTTGAGGCACTGATTGTTTGCTGCGACAACATCGACGAGGTAGTTCGTATCATCCGTGCTGCCAAGACTCCTCAGGAGGCTATTGCCAACCTGATGGCACGATTTGGATTTGATGAGCCACAGGCAAAATATGTAGTAGAAATGCGTCTTCGCCAGCTTACTGGCATGATGCAGGATCAGCTGCACAACGAGTATGATGAACTGATGAAGAAGATTGAATACTACAACCGTATTCTTTCTGACGAGGCATTATGCTGGAGTGTAGTGAAGGATGAACTTCTTGAGGTTAAGGATAAATATGGTGATGCACGCCGTACAGAAATCGTTCCTCAGGCAGGAGAGTTCAATCCAGAAGACTTCTACTCTGATGATGAGGTGGTTATCACCGTATCTCATCTGGGTTACATTAAGCGTACTCCATTGGCAGAGTTCCGTACTCAGGGCCGTGGTGGATTGGGAAGCCGTGGCGGCAATACTCGTGAAGAGGACTTTATTGAGTACATCCATCCTGCAACCTGCCACAACACATTGATGATATTCACCCAGTTTGGCCGTTGCTATTGGATTAAGGTTTACGATATTCCTGAAGGCAACAAGAGCAGCAAGGGACGTGCTATTCAGAACATGCTGAACATTGAACCAGGCGACAATATCAACGCGTTTGTTTGTGTAAAGAACCTGAACGATGCAGAGTTCGTAGGCAGCCACTACGTGGTATTTGCTACTAAGAATGGTGTGATTAAGAAAACTCCATTGTCAGAGTACAGCCGTCCTCGTACCAATGGCGTAATTGCCATCAATATCAACGAAGGTGATAGGGTAGTAGATGTTTGCCTGACCAATGGTGAGAACGAGATTATCATTGCTAATCGAAGTGGTAATGCCATCCGATTCAACGAATCTGCCGTTCGTGCAATGGGACGTACAGCTACCGGTGTGAAGAGTATGACACTGGAAGGCAACGATGAAATCGTAGGTATGATCTGCATTGAGGATACTACTGCCGAAAGCGTTATGGTAGTGAGCCAGAAGGGATTTGGTAAGCGTAGTGATGTAGAGGATTACCGCAAGACAAACCGTGGTGGTAAGGGTGTGAAGACATTGAGCATCACAGAAAAGACCGGTGATTTGATTGCTATCAAGAATGTTACCGATGAAAATGACTTGATGATTATCAACAAGAGTGGTATCACATTGAGAATCAAGGTATCTGATATCAGAATCATGGGTCGTGCTACACAGGGCGTGAAGTTGATTGAACTGAAGAAGCGCAACGACGAGATCAGCAGTGTATGCAAGGTGAATGCAATGAGTGATGAAGAAGAAAATGCAGAAGGAGAGGAGAACATCGAAACTCCAGAAGCACCAGTGAATGAATAAATATTATACATTATTAATTAATAAC
>JAGHTY010000165.1 GCA_018065125.1 Candidatus Minthousia equi | reverse complement strand
GTATAAAGCAGGGTCGTTCAGCATTAATCCAACAGTATTATCGGTGCTGTTAAGCTTGTTGGTTAGTTGCTGTACATCGGCCAAAGTCTGGTCAACACGCTGCAGTGTTCCGTTCACGTCAATTTCATTAACTTTGTTGTTGATGCTGGTAGTAAGTGTCTGTGCATTCTCGCATACCTTGTTGATGTTGTCGGTTACGGCAGGCAGTTTGTCCATCATACGATTCATCTTTGACGACATGCTGTTCAGGTTGGCGGTAATGGCCTCGGTGTTGTGCATGGTATTGAGCAAGGATGGGTCGTTGACCAGTGCATTTACAGCCATCAGGATAGAGTCCACTTTTGGCAGCAGCTGCTGTATTTGTGGAACAAGATCCGCTGCTGCATCCATGATGCCGTCTTCAACGTTTCCTGGGATGGTATCGCCTGGTTCAACTCTTTCACGAGGGTTGTTGGCCAGAAGCAGGTTCATCTTCACGGTACCTAGCATTTCGGTTTCCAGCGAAGCCGTACTACCTTTAGGAATGCGCATGTTGTTGTCAAGGTCTACTGCTACAATGACATTTCCAGGGTGAGTATAGTCATATATGATGTCTCTGACAATGCCCACTCTGTATCCGTCGGCAAAAACAGGACTAGAGTTTGTCAATGCACATACATCTTGAAACTGTACGTAATAGGTATTGCTTTTCTTGAACAGGTTGATGCCCTTTAGGAAATTGATACCGCAATACAATGCTGCAATTGCCAGCACGCCGACAATTCCTATCTTGACTTCTTTTGAAATACCTTTCATTTTCTTAATCCTTTCTTCCTTTTACTTTCTACGTTTGAAAATCCTAATGGCCTCGTTCACGTCCATTTTCTCGCCATTTCTAAAGGCAATGATAAAACAGTCGCTGAATTTGGAATTGATTTCTTTTTTCTTTCTCAAAATCTCATTATAGTCGGTTGTAGCACCATAGGTGTACTTATACAATCCTTTTTCTTTGTAGTTATCCACGTTCTTCAAACCCTTGAAGCGGCTGTCGCTTGACGACAGTTTGCGGTCGGAGGTGAGGAACTGTATTTTGAATATAGGCTGATTAGTGTCTGTCTGTTTTGTGACTTCTTCTGTATTTCTTTCAACACGCTGTTCCTTGCGTGGCGTGTTCTGCTCGATCTTTTCCTCTACAACAGGTTCTGGTGTGGCAATGTCCTCGGCAACAGTTGGCTCGTTGTAGGCAATCTGTTTGGATTGTGTGTTTCGGTAGTTTACAAAGGCATTGTAGATGCTCTTTGCCATTCTGTTATATCCGTCTGATGAACTGAGGAAACGTTCTTCGTCGGGGGTTGAGATATAGCCTAACTCTACCAGCACGCTTGGCATGGCTGTTTCGCGAAGTACCAGGAAACCTGCCTGATGTACGCCTTTGTCCACGCGTCCTGCTTTCTTGAACTGCTGCTGCACTTTCTTGGCAAAGTTCACGCTTTGGTTCATGTTCTTGTCTTGCATGAATTCAAAGATGATATAGCTTTCAGATGAATTAGGATTAAAGCCCTTGTAGGTTTCTTTGTAGCCGTTTTCCATCAAGATTACGCTATTTTCCTTCTTTGCTACTTCCAGATTCTGACTGGCGCGCGCCATACCTAATGTGTAGGTTTCGGCTCCATAGGTAATTTTTCCTTTGGGAAGTGCATTGGTGTGGATCGAGATGAACAAGTCGGCCTTTGCATTGTTGGCTATCACGGCGCGTTGGTGAAGGGGGATGAACACATCCGTTTTACGTGTGTACACAACTTTTACGTCGGGACAGTTGCTTTCAATCATCCTTCCCAGGGCTAATGCGGTGTTTAGGTTGATTGTCTTTTCCTTGGCAGTCTTACCCACAGCGCCGGGGTCGTGTCCTCCGTGTCCGGCATCAATTACTACGATGAATTTCTTGCCTGCGGCCTGTGCCCATTCAGGACAAAACAAGCATGCTGCAAGTGCTAAAAATAAAATATGTAGTACTTTTCTGTTCATTTCAGCGCAAAGGTACTATATTTTTTTATAATATGTGTGTTCAATTCGTCGGTTTTGCTGTTTTTTTATGCAGAATGTGGCAGAAATACATTATCTTTGCTTTTGAAACATAAGAAAGACAATATGGATTACCAAGGCATAATTGATAAGTTTTATCCTGAGAATACCCAGTTAAGACAAATTTTAATGATACATTCGCAGCTAGTTGCAAAGAAGGCTTTAGCCATTGCACACGCACATCCTGAACTATGCTTGGATACCGCATTTTTACAGGAGGCAGCGATGCTGCACGATATCGGAATTTTCCTTACCGATGCCCCCGGAATTCAGTGCTTTGGAACAGAACCCTATATTTGTCATGGAATTCTAGGTTCAAGACTCTTGCAAGAAGAGGGTTTTCCTCGCCATGCCTTGGTGTGCGAACGCCATACAGGTGCAGGTTTGTCGTTACAGCAAATACAGTCTCAGAATCTGCCTTTGCCTCATCGTGAAATGCTGCCTGTTTCTATGGAAGAACAGGTGATTTGCTATGCTGATAAGTTCTTTTCAAAAACACATCCAGAAAGAGAAAAGTCGGGCGAAAAGGCCTTGAAAAGTCTGGAAAAATTCGGTCCCGAAGGGGTTGAACGCTTTAAGGCCTGGATGGAAACTTTTGGCTGTTATTCTTAAAATACCTTATTTTAAGAGCAAATGTGGTGTAAATTGCCGTGAAATGCGTAATTTTGCACCTCGTGAAAAAGAGCGCCTATATAATTAGCCTTTTGGCATTGTTTGTAATTGTGTGTGCTGCATCGGCAGGCATGCAGGCTCATTATGCCTTTAAGAGCGGATTCTTGCCTCCTGATAGTTTAGGCGCAGATAGTCTTCGTACCGATACGATAGTGAAGCAAGATTCGGTTGCACGTCCTATTCGTGGTCGTATCATGAGGGATCATCGCAACCCTCGTAATGGCCGGTTTACTTATATCAACCCATTGGATTCTATCAATGCAGCCCATCGTGAGGCTGCCAGGGCCGAGAAACGTAAGCTTGAGGCACAGTTTGCCGATTCTTTGAAGAACATGAAGGAACGTGCCGAGCAGCTAAAGCGCGATTCCTTGATATTGAAGGCACGCCAGGATTCACTTGACTTGGCTAAGGCTCGTCAGGACTCTATTTTTGCCCAGGCAGAAAACGATTCAATCTATGGCCCTTTAAAGGCATTGCCAGGAAACCGTAACGATACGATTCCTGAAGATACGGCACAAACCAAGAAAGGTGTGCTGGACTTTCCTGTAAAATACGAGGCAAAAGACTCTACTGTTTATATTCCAGACGAGGGCTATGCTCATTTCTTCGGAACCAGTAAGGTTAATTACCAGAAGATAGAACTGGCATCCGAGATTATTTCCATGAGTCTTGACAGCAGCATTGTTCGTGCACATGGTGTTCGCGATTCATTGGGCGTTCTCACCGGAAAACCAGTGTTTAAGGATGGCGATACCGAGTATGTATCCGAGCGCATGAGCTATAACTTCAAGACAAAGAAAGGCTTCATCAACAATGTAGATACCAAGCAAGGCGAGGGTTTCCTTACCAGTGAGCGAAGCAAGAAGGGTGCCAACGACGAAATGTTCCTTGAACATGGTCGCTATACCACCTGTGACGACGAGCATCCTCACTTCTATATTGCACTGAGCCGTGCCAAGGTACGTCCTAAGAAGGATGTGGTATTTGGTCCGGCATGGCTGGTAATAGAGGATGTGCCGTTGCCATTTGCCATACCGTTTGGTTTCTTCCCATTCTCAAAATCCTATTCTTCGGGATTTATCATGCCGTCGTATGGTGATGATTCACAGCGAGGATTCTACCTGCGTGATGGTGGTTACTACTTTGCCATCAGCGACAAGATGGACCTGAAGCTTACGGGAGAAATCTATACCAAGGGTTCATGGGGTCTGAAGATGTCTACCAATTATACCAAGCGTTATCGCTATCGTGGCAGTTTCTCGGCAGACTATCAGGTATATGTAACGGGTGAAAAGAACATGCCCGACTATAGCAAGCAGAAGAATTTCCGCATTCAGTGGACACACTCTCAAGACCCAAAGTCAAGTCCTAACAGCACTTTCAGTGCCAGTGTGAACTATTCTACTTCTTCATACGATAAGACGTCAATGTCTTCGCTCTACGACCCTACACAGTATGCTCAGAGCCAGAAGACATCAAGTATCAGCTACTCGCGTTCGTTCCCAGATATTGGCTTGACCATCTCTACTTCTGCCAACTTGCAGATGAGTTCGCGCGACTCTACCATCAGTCTTACATTGCCAAACCTGGATATTTCCCTGTCTCGTTTCTACCCATTCAAGCGAAAGAAGGCAGCAGGAAAGGAACGCTGGTACGAGAAGATTGCAATGAGCTATACCGGTTCGTTCAGTAATAGCATCAATACCAAGGAAAACCTGTTGTTCCATACCAGCCTGGTAAAGGACTGGCGCAATGGTTTCCGCCACAGCATTCCTGTGCAGGCATCATTCACGATAATGAAGTATATCACCATAACTCCTTCATTATCATATAACGAAAGATGGTACACCGTGAAGGAAATGCGCTCGTGGGACGAGAAGAAGCAGGTTGAGGTAAAGGAACAGAAGACTGGTTTCAACCGTGTGTACGACTGGAACTTCTCTATAGGTGCCGAAACAAAGCTGTATGGTATGTACAAGCCTTGGAAGAAATTGTTTGGCGACAAGATCCAGATGATTCGTCACGTTGTTACACCACGTGTTTCTTATAGCTATCATCCTGATTTCTCGGCCACTCAGTATGGATTCTACGAAACCTACCTGAAGACAGATGCCAAAGGTAATGTTACCACCGTGAAATATTCTCCATTTAGCAGTTCGCTTTATGGCACTGCCCCTTCTGGCAAGTCGGGTAGCATCAACATGAGCCTGTCGAACAACGTGGAGATGAAGATGAAGAACAAGAACGACTCAATCGTAAAGGTAAGCCTGATTGATGAACTCTCGGCCAACCTGTCGTATAACATGGCAGCCAAGGAACGCCAGTGGAGCGACTTGTCAATGAGTATCCGACTGAAACTGAGCAAGAAGTTCACCTTCAACATGGCTCCTGTATTTGCAACCTACGCCTATGCCCTGAACAAGGATGGCATTCCTTATCTAAGTAACGAAACAGAGTGGAGTCATGGCAGGTTTGGTCGTTTCCAGGGAACAAGCCAGCATCTGTCTTATACCCTGAACAACGATACCTTCAAGAAACTCTTTGGAAAGAAGACCGACAAGGATAAGGACAAGAAAAAGAAGGGTGATGGCGATGAGGATGACGACGCTGAAAATGAGGAGAAGTCGAACAATGGCCGTCAGGCAGGCCGAGGTGCCAGTCATAATGAAAAGGCCGAAGTGTCGGATGATGGCTACATGAAGTTCCAGATGCCTTGGTCATTGTCTATCTCTTATAGTGTTACCATGAGCGAGGACCATGACAACAGTAAGTTCAACAAGAAGACCATGCGCTATCCTTATAAGCTTACCCACCAGCTGAACTTCTCGGGTAACCTTAAACTGTCTAACGCATGGAACATTAACTATACCAGTGGTTACGACTTTACCTACCACCGCCTGTCAACAACGACTATCAACATTAGCCGCGACTTGCACTGTTTTGCCCTCTCGGGTGGCTTGGTGCTTAGTTCGTATGGCTATACTTCTTATAACTTTACCATCCGTGCTACAGCAGGAACATTGGCCGATGCCTTGAAGTGGGATAAGCGCAGCGGTACCAACAATGCTGTTCAGTGGTACTAAACACACCGCAACCATGAATGTAAACATAGAACCCACCTGGCAGCAGGTGCTGCAGGAAGAGTTTGACAAGCCCTATTTCGAGCAGCTCACCACTTTTGTGCGCCAGGAATATGCCGCTGGCACTTGCTATCCTCCCGGAAGATTGATTTTCAATGCCTTCAATCTTTGTCCCTTCAATAAGGTCAAGGTAGTGCTAATTGGTCAGGATCCCTATCATGGTCCAGGGCAGGCACACGGACTGTGCTTTTCGGTAAACGACGGTGTGCAGTTTCCACCTTCGCTTCGCAATATCTTCAAGGAGATAAACGACGACCTTGGCGTAGAGATTCCTTTCTCGGGCAACCTCACCCGCTGGGCTCAGCAGGGCGTGCTGTTGCTCAATGCCACCCTTACGGTGCGTGCACACCAGGCAGGCAGTCACCAGGGAAAGGGATGGGAGCAGTTTACCGATGCCGTCATCCGCATCCTGAACGAGCGCTGCAATAACCTGGTGTTTATTCTCTGGGGCAGCTATGCCCAGAAGAAAGGTGCCATTGTTGACCGTTCACGTCATCTTGTATTAACCTCCGTTCATCCATCGCCCCTGTCGGCACATGCTGGTTTCTTCGGAAATCACCATTTCAGCAAGGCCAATGCCTATCTGCAGCAGAATGGGGTAGATGCCATTGAATGGTAAAAACAAATATCCCATGAAGAAACTCATTCTGATTCTTGCATTCCTGATGCCAATGGTGGCATTTGCCCAGGAAGAGGATACCCGCCCCAAGGTGGGATTGGTGCTGGCAGGAGGTGGTGCCAAGGCAGCAGCCCATATCGGTGCCCTGAAAGAAATAGAAAAGGCAGGCATCAAGGTAGATTACATTACTGGTGCCAGCTTTGGTGCCGTGGTGGGTGCGCTCTATGCTGCAGGCTACAGCGCTGCCGAGTTGGAAGAGTTTTTTCTGTCGCAGGAATGGCTGCTGCTGTTTGCGTGGGAGGAAATAGATGTGGGTGAATCCTGGAAGGATGTGGCAAAGAGTGTCTTTTCACTGCTCAACGGACAGAGCGACAAGAACGATGCCGAACCCTTTGGACTTTTGAAGGCCGAGCAGGTAGAGGACCTTATTGGCCAGATGCTCAGTGCCAGGGGTGTGCACCTGATGCAGGATTTCAAGATCCCATTCCGCTGTGTAGCTACCGAACTCAATACCCTTGAAGAGATAGATATCAGATATGGTGCTGCCAAGCGTGCCATAAGGGCCAGCATGTCGTATCCAGGGCTGTTCAAGCCCATCAAGACCAGCACAGGCAAGACCCTTGTTGATGGTGGCATGCTGAATAACCTGCCAGTAGATCTTTGCGTGGATATGGGTGCCGATGTAATCATTGCCGTGGATCTGCAGCAAGGCGAGGACAATGCCTATGATTTCTTCATTGGCCGCAGCGGCCTGCTGAAATGGAGCAAGACACGCCCCGACATCATGACGCATCGCAAGAACGTGAAACGGGCCGACGTGTATATCAACCCCAACCTTGCCGAGTATAACGTTACCAGCTTTACGCACGATGCCTGCTCAAAAATGCTGCGCGAAGGCGAGAACGAAGCCCGTAAATTCCAAAAGCAACTGCAGCAGATAGGGCAGGATAAGAAATGACAGCACTTCAGCTTGATATGATTCAGAGTGCCGGAGTAGGAGCACTGGCACTGGTACTGGGAATGTGGCTCACGCGCAAGATAGCATTCTTGCAGAGGTTCTGCATTCCGTCGCCCGTAAGTGGAGGCATAATATTCTCATTCCTCACC
>JAGHTY010000088.1 GCA_018065125.1 Candidatus Minthousia equi | reverse complement strand
GCATTGTATATTCAGTTGGGTGCCAATTTCGTTGTTGGTCCTTTGTTCAACCCAGAAATTGCTCCTGTTTGTAACCGTCGTTTGGTTCCTTATTGCCCTGGTTGTGGTACAGTTAGCGAAATCGGCAAGGCTCAGGAATTGGGTTGCGATTTGACCAAGTTGTTCCCAGGTGATGTTTATGGTCCTAACATGGTTAAAGGCTTGAAGGCACCTATGCCATGGAGTAAGATTATGGTAACAGGTGGTGTTGCTCCTGAATTAGAGAACCTTAAGGGTTGGTTCAAGGCAGGTGTTTATTGCGTAGGTATGGGTTCAAAGTTGTTCCCTAACGACAAGGTTGCTGCAAAGGATTGGCAATATGTTACCGATAAGTGTAAGGAAGCACTTGGTTACGTTGCAGAAGCTCGCAAGAAATAAATAATGCACTAATAATATAAGAATGATGAAGCGCAGGTACTAGTTAAGTACTTGCGCTTTTTGTTAGTGTATTTCTTCGTCACAACGTTAAAAAAATACCATACCAGAGAAAATGATTTTTCTAGTATGGTATTTCTATTTTTCTAGTTAGGAAGAAAAAATGAGCTATTTCAGAGTAGCATTACTTATTGTAATTATCCTAATTTACTCATGAATTTCTCTGCATTTACAATGAATCTTTCGTGAGTTCCTGTGGCAAGGATTTCACCATTTTCATTAGTTGCTTGCACACTGAATACTAATCTTCTACGATCTACTTCTGTAAGTTCTGCTTTAACCTTGTATGCATCTCCAATCTTACTTGCTTTTACATGCTGAAAATTTGCCAGAGTTCCAACAGTAGTTTCACCTTCTGCAAGGTGAGGGGCCACACAACTCATAGCAACGTTTTCCATTGATGCCAATACACTTGGGGTACTTAAAACATCCAAACATCCAGAACCTACATTCTTGGCAGAATTCACTGATGTAGGAACAAATGTTTTCTCTAATATTAAACCTTTTTCCATAATGATCTTACTTTTTATTATTTATCCAAAAAATTCACGAATTACTCATTTTCTTAAATACACTAATTCGTAAAGAAAGAAAACATTCATGAACATAATACTGCAAATTTACGAATTTATTTCATTATGTCGCATAAACACGTTATTTTTGTAGAAATTTTAATCAATGCGTAGAATCATCTTTTGCATAGGATGTTTTCTTTTGTTTTTCCTTGTTTCTTGCAGTAAAATATCTCAGGAGGTAAGTGAGAAAGTAGAAGAATACAATCACAAGGCTTTTGGCTATAGATACACCAATCTTGATAGCCTTCGTTTCTATGCACATAAGGCATTGAAATTATCTCAGGAATATCCCACAGGATTGGCCGAATCGTATAATAATCTGGCATTTGCCGACTTTATGCAGCAAAATTTCCCTAGTGCTGTGAAGTATTATGAATTGGCATTACAAAGTACTAATAATCAGTTAGAGCAGTTATTTTCGTATGTGGGTTTGATGAAGGTGTATCAACGAACTTCGCAGAATAAAAAGTTCTATGAATACTATAATCGTGCAAACAGAAGAATCAACAATCTGCTGGATGAACTTGATGTGTTGGATGATCATGATTTGGCTCGCTTGACAGTTGCCGAGAGTGATTTCCATATTGCTGCCTCTACTTACTATTATTATATGCAGAAAGAGGACAGGGCACGTGATGAACTTAGCAGGATTAACTTGAACGATGTTGCTGCTGCCGATAGTATTCAGTGGGTATATGGATTGTATATGCTTGGTTCTACAAATCTGGATGAGGATTTGGATCCTGTTCAGAGGGATATCAACGGTTTTGACAATCTGCTAAAGGCACTTTTCTATTGCAGAATGCGTGATATTCCTTATTTCGAAGCCAATTTGCTGCAGACATTTGCCGAGCAATATACCGATACCATTTGGGTAGAGCGTATCCGTTCTCATCGTGAAACCGCTATTCCATTTATCAATCCTCGTGATATTCCAGATAGTATCATCTCTATAGAATTGAGCAATCAAGCACTTAAATTGTTCGAAAGATATGGAGATTTTTACCAGATTGCGGGTGAACATCGTTCATTATCAAGTATTTACTTTGGAAAGAAGATGTATCATGAAGCATTAGAAGAATTGTCTTTGGCGCTGGATAACATCAATACCTTTACAAAAAGATATCATCCAGAAGACAAATCTGTGCTGAATCTTTATGAAGAACAAGATAGTTTGTCGGTAGAGGTAAATTGGATTGAGAATCATCCTTTATACTCTATTCCGCAGTGGCTGGCAAATATCCGAGAGTCTTTATCCATGACATTCAGTGCATTAGATGATAAGGCAGCATCCGATTACAACAGAAATGTTTATCTGGATATTATGGATAGAACACGTCAGGATAAGGAGTTGGAAAGTCGGTTTGACGAGTTGGAAGAAGAATCCAAGAACATGAATATTCTGCTTTTTGCAGTAATTCTTCTGGCAATTTTAACCGTTTTCCTGATTTTATGGTTCAATGCACGTTGGAGAAAGAGAAATAGGGAGGAAGTTGCACGTCTGGAGCACTCTGCGCAACTTTGCCGAAAGATTCTGTCTTCTATTCCATCTGATGTTGAAGATGAAGAATCATTAAGAGAATCTATTCAGCAAGTTGTAGATAATAATCTAAATATTCAGCAAGAAACAAAAGATCTGGTTCAACCCTATGTAGATTGGGCAATTCAGTATGGCACTACCTACATCAATTTGGCAGAGGAACACAAACAGCTTGAAAAGGAGCGTTATCTGCACGAGCAGCATATTGCCGAGAACAAATGCCAGAATGTTTACAAGCGTACTTGTATGTCTATCGTAAATGGCATAACACCATTTATGGATAGAATCCTGAATGAACTTCGTAAGATGCGTCAGCATACTTACTCTGCCTCGGAAAGTGAAAAGCAATGCCAGTACATCAGTGAGCTTGTTGACAAAATCAATGAGTACAATGATATTATGGCAATGTGGATAAAGATGCAGCAAGGTGAATTGAGCTTGCACATTGAGAATTTCTCCTTGTCGGATATCTTTGATACAATTTCTAAAGGACAACGTTCATTCTTGCAAAAACAGCAGACATTGAATGTTATTCCAACAAATGCTGTAGTTAAGGCAGATAAAGCATTAACTCTGTTCATTGTCAATACTTTGGCAGAAAATGCAAGGAAATATACACCTCAGGGTGGAACCATTTCTGTTGCTGCCGATGAACAGGAAAACTTTGTGGAAATTTCCGTAAGCGATACTGGTATGGGATTGAGTGATGAGGATATTCATCGCATTCTTGATGCCAAGGTATATGATTCAAGTCAAATAGGTATTGTTGAAGGTGAACATTCTCAGAACGAAACGCTTCGACAGAATAAGGGCTATGGATTTGGTTTGATGAATTGCAAAGGAATTATCGAGAAATATCGCAAGACGAATCCTTTGTTCCAGGTTTGTCAGTTCAATATTGAAAGCACCTTGGGAAAGGGTAGTCGTTTTAGTTTCCGTTTGCCAAAGGGTATCTTAAGATTACTTTCATTATTACTTATCTTTGTTTCAAGCATAAGTTATGCTTCGGATGCTAAGCAACATGATGCTCTTTTGCTCAAGGCATCACACTTTGCAGATTCTGTTTATTACTGCAATGTTGATGGTGCATACGAAGAAGCCTTGGTGTATGCAGATTCTGCCTGTCTTTACCTGAATCAGTATTACAGGAAAATGATGCCAGAAGGTAAGGATTTCATGTCGATGAAGCAAGCAAATGGTGGTGCAGAATTAATCTGGTGGAATGACAATCTTTCTATTGATTATCACATTATTCTTGATATTCGCAATGAAGCTGCCATTGCTGCATTGGCAACCAAGCAGTGGGATGTGTATAAACTCAACAACAGTGTCTATACGCAACTATATAAGCTACTTGGTGAGGATTTGTCGTTAGATCAGTTCTGTGAGGAAATGCAGCAATCGGCATCTAACAAGATGATTGCCATTACCATTCTTGTTACTTTGTTGATAGTATTGCTGTTCTCTTGGTATGTGATGTATTATCGTCAGGCAAAGTTGCAGCGAATGAATGTAGAACAAACACTAGAGGCAAATCACAAGATATTGAAACTTTCTTCTGCTACTCAAAACACAGAGGAAACGATGGAGAACTTGCCTCAAAGTATTTTGAATCAGGTATATGATAATATCAATGATATTCATCCGGTAGATGGATTGGCAATGATGGTAACTGATGGCAATAATATAACAGAACCAGCATTGACTAACATTATTCACCTAACACCAATGTTGCGAACCATGTTGCATGAAACTGTTCGTACCCAAAAGCGCATTTTTGATACAGAAAGTGGCGTCTATACTCATCCTCTTTTGGTGAATATAAATGAAGATGTGATGTGTGTGGGTGCTTTTGCCTATATTCGACCTCAAAGTGCATTCCGCAGTTCAGACAAGATTTTGAACGACTTGATTCTTAGCTATGTTGCGGTTGTGGTTTATCAAACTCTTATCCGTATGTCGCATAAACAGGAAGATCTGGAGTTAGCAGAGGATGAAAAACGACGTGCCATGCACGAGGAAAATCAGTTGCACATTCAGAACATGATGTTGGATAATTGCCTATCTACACTAAAGCATGAGACAATGTATTATCCAAACAGAATCAAGCAGATAGTAGAACGTGTTCTTAATGGACAAAACGAAAATACTACAGAACAGGTTGCTGCCATGAGCGAACTGATGGAATACTACAAGGAAATCTTTACTATCCTTAGTTCTTGTGCTACCCGTCAGTTGATGAACGTTAAGTTGAATCGTTCCATGGTTTCTGTGAATGATTTGGCAGAGCATGCTAGAAAGTATTTCAATCGTCAGACGAAAAAGCAAATGCTTAATTGTGATTTGGAAATCAGCAGTACTGAAGGGTACGTAATAGGTGATGTTCATCTATTGAAATACATGATGGAGAATGTGGTAGATGCTGCATTGCAGCAAAAAGAACCACTAAAAGGTAACGTGTTTAAGTTTGCCGTTATTCCTGACGGGGATTTCTATCGCTTTAGCTTTACCGATCCTCGAGGAAGTTATTCACAGCAATATTTGAATGAATTATTCTATCCAGATATTCATCGTATGCAACAAGATAATACCGGCAAGCTTACAGGTATTCAGTATCTGATTTGTAGTCAGATTATTCGCGATCATGATGAATTGAATAATCACAAGGGATGTAGAATAAATGCAGAAGTAGGAGAGAATGCACAAGGATTTGTATTGTGGTTCACGATACCTGCAGGTAATAAAATACAATCATATACTTGTTGACATATTGACATGTTGACTCGTTGACTTAAAAAATAGAGCGAAGCGAAAATAGATTATGGACAAGTTCAAAGTAATTATTGTAGAGGATGTAAAGCTGGAATTGAAAGGTACGGAGGAAATCTTCAGAAATGATATTCCAGAAGCAGAAATCATTGGCACTGCCATGACAGAGAAAGAGTTTTGGGAGTTGATTGACAAGCAGATTCCCGACCTTTTGCTGCTTGATTTAGGTTTGGGTGGTTCAACAACTATTGGTGTTGATATTTGCCGTCAGGTACGACAGAAACTGCCTAATCTTCATATCCTCATCTTTACTGGTGAAATTTTAAATGAACGTCTTTGGGTAGATGTGCTCGAAGCAGGTGCAGATGGTATTATTCTAAAAAGTGGCGAACTACTTACCAAGAATGACGTACAGAGTGTTTTGGCAGGAAAGCGAATGGTTTTCAATCAACCAATTCTTGAGAAGATCCTGGATCGTTTCAAAAAGAGCGTGTTATTAGAGCAACGTCGTCAGGAAGCACTAATCAACTACGATATTGACGAGTACGATGAGCGTTTCCTTCGTCATCTTGCATTAGGTTACACCAAGGATATGATCACTAATCTAAAAGGTATGCCTTTTGGAGTGAAGTCGCTTGAGAAGAAACAGCTTGATTTGATTCAGCGTTTGTTCAAGAGTGGCGAAAGAAATGGTGTAAATGCTACCCGTTTGGTAACTCGTGCCTTGGAGTTAAGAATTATAGATTTGGATAATCTTGAACCTGACGATGAGTAACCGCTGGAAATACTGGTATTCATGGCTTGTTGCCTCATTGGTATTGCTATGTATAATCCTGGCATTGATGTCGTGGATTGGTAGTGCCTATGGATGGGATATGCAAAACCTGCTTGCTCCCGAAGGGATAAGGTGGGCTTTACGCAGTACTTTATCAAATTTTGCTGCAATGCCAGTTATTCCACTTATTACTGTTCTTGTTGCATGGGGTGTTTTACAACGTTCTTCATGGTTGAAAGCCATGCAGAAACTTGTGTTGTATAAATGGAAAGAATTAAGTCCCAAGCAAAAGTGGGGATTAAAACTCTCATTAGTCGTTCTATTTATATACCTTTTATTATTAGCGCAAACCCTATGGGGTCCTTTCCCCATTCTCTTGTCTGTGAAAGGAGAGATTGCAAATAGTCCTTTTACCGATGGGTGGCTGATACTATTGGTTTTTGGTATCATATTGGTTTCTGGTGTATATGGATGGATATCAGGACATTTTCGTCGTTTGACAGATTTTGTATTTGCGTTATCTGATGGTATCACAAAACATGCACCACTCTTTGTATTGTTGTTTATTCTATCACAGTTAATCGCTTGGATTAAGTATATTTTTTTAATTTAAATACAGTTATTATGAAAAAGATTTTATCATTATTGTTGATTTGCCTCGCTGTTGTAGCATGTACTAATACATTCGAAGCTGCAGTAGCCTTGGCTAATGAAAAGTGTGCTGGAAAGGATTTGGGTAATGGTGCAACCGTTAAATCAGTAAGTTTAGATAAAGATTTTCTGGTGTACGACGTTGAGTGGAATGATGCATACAATGAGGTTCAGGTTTGTAACGAGCATCCCGAAATTCAGGAACAAATGAAAACTGAGATGCTGAATGCTTTCAAGGCAGATCCCGACAGTAAAGAATTGATTGAGCTTTGTACTAAGCAAAACAAAGGTATCAAGTATGTTTATATGAGCATAAACTCGGGTGATATTCTTGAGCTTGTAATCAAAGCCGAGGATTTAAAGTAAATAATAAAGGGTCTCAACCGAGACCCTTTTTTTTATTCGTAGTATTCAATTGTTCTTGTTTCTGTGGTGCTTTTGCCACTAATAGTAGCAGTTCTGCTTGTCCAGTTGCCATGATTATCTACTTCATTATATGTGTAGGTAATGGTTTTATTCCCTCCTAAACCACCACGTGAAGGAGAATCAATCTTATATTCTTCTTTGCTTATAAAACCTTGTTCATTATATGAGATGTGAATATTCTGTACTCCTTGTGGATATACGGTTGTTTTCAAGCGAGGTGTGCCATCTGTGTTCCACATTACCTGTTGAGTAGGTTGAGCTCCAGTTTCATTCCATGTAATTTCAATTACCTGTTTGGCACGATTCTTTCGAACACCTTCATAATGATCATAGATATCTTCACCATTAATCTCAATCCATTTGCCTTCTTCACTAAAAGAATAGGTGTTTTCGCCTTGTTTCATGCTCTTAACCTTTCCCTTTAGGTTGTATAGTGCCAAGTCGGGAGTCACGTCTTGAGCCATTGCAGGAATACTCAGTAACAAAGCCAATAATACAAGTAGTTTTTTCATTGTTTCTGGAATTTAATGTAATTTACGGCTGTAAAGTTAGTTAATTTTGTGCTATACATCACTAAAAATGTCAAACATTCTATGTTTTAAAAGTGTAAATTTGGGTGTTTGGTATGATGTTTTTATCTTTGCCTTGTCAAACCAAAACAATATTAATGATGAATATTAGGAAAATTGTTTGTTTGGTAACACTATTTTTGTGTACCACAGGTATGGTAAGTGCACAGTCACGTTACAGTAGCAGATATGGTGGAGAAGCAGGTCGTTATCAGCGTCCTTATAACAGCAGGGGTTATAACACGCACGATTCTTATTTTGGATTAAGATTTGGATACAATGCTTCATCTTTGAATTTTTCTTCCAAAGTAGAGTCGGATGCAATGAGCGGATTGAATATCGGTTTTGCTTATGGCATTAACGTAACATATAATGCTCCTTTGTATTTTGAAACCGGCTTGATGTATTCTGGTAAAGGTGCTACAGCATCGAATGCAGCTTTGCGTGCCAACACGCGCATGCATTATGTAGAGATGCCGTTGGTATTTAAATATAAGATTGAGACAAACGACTTTGACCTAACCATTGATCCTTTCTTTGGAGGATACCTTGCCATGGGTGTGGGAGGAAAGATAAAATACGAGGAGAAGAATAATTTGTCAAGTCGTGAAAAACCTAACACATTCAGTAAGAATACATTCTCTAATTTTGATGCTGGTATCCGATTGGGTTGTGGCATCAGCTACCAGCAGTTCTATGCCGAGGTTGCATACGATTGGGGTTTGGCAAATGTGGCTCGCGACAAATTTAAATACTTTGATTACGACAATTGGGACGATACTGTTCATACTGGTTGTTTTTCGGTTAGTATAGGAGTTAATTTTTAAAGTTATAAGGTTAGTCTGGTTATGCGATTTTTGCCATAACATTCACATAACCTTTTAACTATGACATACGCTTAAAATAGGGCATGAAAAAAAAGTTTTTCAAGCCCTATTTTTTTTAATATATTTTCTTGTATAATCAAACATATAGTGTAATTTTGCACCGCAAATTAAGATAGAAGATTGTAAGGTTATAGGGTTACGAGGTTATAAACTTATATCAAAAAACCACAACCTTAAAACCAAAAACCATTAAATTCAAACTTATAGTGGAAGCAAAAGAATCATTATGCACAATTTTGGAGGCAGTATTAGCAATCAAGAAAAGCCATCCTGTTAACTATATATACCAATTCTTAAAGGGAGAAGAAACAGAGGAAATCGTTGAAAATGGTCACGATCAATTAGAATTGTTTGGTTCTGGTGAAAGTGAATCGATTGATTTCTGGAAAGAATTGGTAAATGAAGCCGTTAAGCAAAACTATTTTGAAATAGTAGAAGAAAATCTTCTAATTACCAAAGATGGAAAGAAGTTCCTCAAGAAACCAAAATCATTCAAGGTTCGGGGTGATGATGACGATGATTACGATGAACCAGAAGAAGATGGTCCTCAGGTAGAAGATGAAAACTGTGTGGCAGATATTGAATTGTTTACACAGTTGAAGAAGCTTCGTAAACGCTTGGCAGAAGATAAAGGAGTAGGCCTCAACACTATTTTCAAGGATAATATTCTTGAAGCAATGGCCACTAGTTACCCTATTACTGTTAAGGAACTGATGGATATCCAGGGCATTTCTCAGGATAAAGTTAAGAAATATGGTAAAGAGTTCTGTGAACTGATTCACAGTCATTGCGTTGCAAATGAAATAGAACGACCAGAAGATGTTCATCGTCGTACTTCTGCAAAGAAATCTGGTTTGAAGGTTGCTATTATTCAAGGAATTGACCGACAGATTGCATTAGATGAAATTGCCTTGTCAAAGGGTATCGAATATGATGATTTGTTGGAAGAATTAGCAAGTCTTATCAAATCAGGTGTTAAATTGAAGATTGATTACTTCATTGAAGATGTGATGGATTTGGATAGGGTAGATGAAATCATGGAATACTTTGAAACAACCAAGGATTCAAATCTGGAGCATGCTCGTGAAAAGCTTGGTAGTGACTATGACGATGATGAAATCACCTTGGTTCGTTTGAAATATATGTCAGAGCAAATCTAATAAGAGATAGTATAGCTTTATTTTATCACGAATTAGCGAATTAAAGAATATTTATTGCAAAATTCTAAAACTCGCTAATTCGTGATCTTTTTATTTTTTAATCTGTACACCTGCCTTTTGGAGTTTTTTCCATAAGGTCAGTTTTTCTTCACCACTTAGTTCATCTGTCTGAGCTTTCTCTACTAAAGTAAGTAATTCCTCATCTGTTTGCATTGCAGTCATTACTTCTTCAGGAATTTCATTCTTGATTGTTTCTACTACAACGTTTAGGGAATCCTCTTGTTGAATGTTGATTTCTCCTTTGCCA
>JAGHTY010000091.1 GCA_018065125.1 Candidatus Minthousia equi | reverse complement strand
CACCAACACCGTGCAAACCACCAGAAACCTTGTATGATCCTTTGTCGAACTTACCACCGGCGTGAAGCACAGTCATTACAACCTCTAGCGCTGATTTGTGCTCTTTTGGGTGCATGTCTACAGGAATACCACGACCATTGTCCTGTACTGTGATAGAATTGTCCTCGTTAATGGTAACTTCAATATTAGAGCAGTATCCAGCTAAAGCCTCGTCAATAGAGTTGTCCACCACCTCATAAACCAGGTGATGCAAACCCTTCTTGCTGATGTCTCCAATATACATGGCTGGACGCTTACGTACAGCTTCCAAACCTTCCAAAACTTGGATGTTGCTGGCTGAATATTCACCAGTGTTTATCTTGTTTGTTTCTTCTGCCATTTCTATCATATTTTAACCTTACAAAGGTACGAATAATTGTGCACATAAAGAAGAAATTATGCACAAAAAACATTAATAATAAACAGCTTTTTAATTTGGTGATAAAACAAAAAAGACCGAGTCAACGACTCGGCCTCTTGTTATGCTAATAATGTGGAAATTTATCCTAACTTAGCGATGTGAGCACACAACTTAGACTTCAAGTTAGCAGCCTTGTTCTTGTGGATGTAGTTACGCTTAGCCAACTTATCCAGGCACTTCTGAACCTTTGGATACAAAGCAACAGCTTCTGCCTTGTCGGTTGTAGCACGCAATTTGCGAACAGCATTACGCATAGTCTTTGCATAATATCTGTTATGCAATCTTCTCTTTTCCTCCTGACGGATTCTCTTCAGTGATGATTTGTGATTTGCCATTTTTTTATGATTTAATGATTAATGGAGTGTGATGTGGTATGGCTCTTAGACCTCGCACCTGTCTCCGAATTGTAGTCCCTAGGAGAGTCGAACTCCTCTTTAGAGAATGAAAATCTCTCGTCCTAACCGATAGACGAAGGGACCAAACCCTTGTTTGACACTCTAACTGAGCGTATTGTGCTTATTTGCGGGTGCAAAGGTAAAGTAAAAAAATGATTCTTGAAAACTTTTTCGGTATTTTTTTTCATTTTATGTGTATTTCTTTCGGTTTATGGGTGAATTCTTGGTATATTTGCATGTCTTTCATCCTTGATAATGGTAATATGCAAAAAAAGGTAACAGCTATTGTTTTACATACGATTAAGTACTCGGATTCTTCGTTAATTGTACAAACTTATACCGAAGAGGAGGGGCGTATGTCTTTTTTTGTAAGGATTCCTAAAAGTAATAAGTCGAAGATTAAGCACATGCTATTTCAACCATTGGCAATGCTGAACCTTGATATTGCTGTTTCACAGAAACAAAGTTTAAATCGCATTGTTGATGCGCATTTACTCTTTCCTTATTCTACTATTTATTATCATCCTGTTAAGCTTTCACTGGCCATGTTTATTGCCGAATTCTTGTCTAAGAGTTTGCAGGAAGAAGCAGCAAATAAACCTTTGTTTGCCTATTTGAAATTTGCGGTAGAGTGGTTGGATCATTGTGATGAAAAACAAGCAGCAAATTTTCATTTGGTGTTTTTGATACGACTAACACGCTTTATAGGTATTTATCCTAATATTGAAGATTATTCAGACGGTGATAATTTTGATTTGGTAAATGGTAGTTTTTCTTCTATCATTCCAACTCATCCTCATTCTTTAAGAAATGAGGAAGCAGAACTAGTAGGACTAATGATGCGTATGAATTTTGATAATATGCATTTCTTCCGTTTTTCACGTAATCAGCGCAACCGAGTAGTTGAAGTGATATTGGCATATTATGCCATTCATCTACCTGGTTGCGCTGATTTAAAGTCTTTGGATGTGTTGCGGGAACTATTTTGCTGATTATGCCAATAATTTCTTAACAACACCTGAAATGGCAGCACCTTCTGCTTTACCAGCAAGCTTTTTAGATGCAATACCCATTACTTTTCCCATATCTTTCATACTTGAAGCACCGGTTTCTTCAATAATTGCCTTGACGGCAGCTTCCAGTTCTTCTGCACTTAATGGTTTTGGCAGGTATTCTTCAATAACGGCAACCTGTGCTAATTCATCTGATGCTAAATCCTCACGTCCTTGATTTTGGTACAAAGCAGCAGTATCCTTGCCTTGCTTTACCAATTTCTGCATAATCTTCATTGCTGCATCATCAGTAAGGGTGTCGTTTGCTCCAGGAGCAGTCTTAGCCTCCAAAAAATATTTCTTCACATTGCGCAATGTCTCAAGGCGTACTTTATCTTTCGCCTTCATTGCATTCTTTATGTCTTCGCTTATTTGTTCAAATAGTGCCATAATCCTTTATCTGTTAAAATACAATTGTAGCAGGTTTGCCATTCTCTTCCCTTTCTGCAGTAGAAGATTTTGCCTTGATACTCTCTAGTTGATCTTTTGTTCTGCGGTAAGTAGCAGTTGTTTCAACCATTGAAATGATGTCTTCATTGTCCAGATCTTCCTGATTGAAGATGTAGATGTGATGACGACGCTTGTAGGTATTGATTGCCTGGCCAGTACCATAGAACTTGTTTCGACGCATTTCGCGCTGCTGCTCTTGCTCTTCCAATACTGCTTGATGCTCTAGTTCTTCCTTGGTACGATTAGCCAATACTGCATCCATACCAGGAACACTGTCAATGCTGAATCCGGTTGCAAGAATAGTAACCTTAACTTGCTTGCCTAAGTCTGGATCGGCATACAATCCCCACTTGGTTTCAACATCGGCATTGCTGAACTTAACCATGAACTCGTCAACCTCGTTCATTTCTTCCATCATCAATGCATCTCCATCGTTTTCGCTGCAGAAACCAATGCTTAGTAATACCTTTTTAGAATTGTAGATATCGTTGTTGTTAAGCAATGGAGAGTGCAGTGCATTTTCGATAGCCTTGGTAACACGGTTCTCGCCTTCACCATAACCAGAACTCATGATTGCTACACCACCATCCTTCAAGACAGTCTTCACGTCATTGAAGTCGAGGTTGATAACGCCGTGCATGGTAATGATCTCTGCAATACTTTTGGCAGCAATAGAAAGTGTGTCATCTGCCTTTCCGAATGCATTCATTACGGTTAGCTCTGGGTAGATTTCACGCAAACGCTCATTGTTGATTACCAACAATGCATCAACGTGCTTTGATATTTCTTCTACACCATCCAGTGCTTGGTCAATTTTTTTGTTACCTTCAAAGCGGAAAGGAATTGTTACGATACCAACTGTAAGAATATCCATTTCCTTGGCTATGCGTGCAATGACAGGAGCAGCACCGGTACCTGTTCCACCACCCATACCTGCAGTGATGAATGCCATCTTTGTGCCATCATTCAGCATTTCACGAATTTCTTCGCTACTTTCTTCTGCAGCCTGACGTGCAACAGTTGGACGGTTACCTGCACCAAGACCTTCTTTTCCTAATTGCAAATGAACAGGAACAGGAGAGTCACTTAACGCCTTGTTGTCTGTATTACATACCACAAAGTTCACGTCGTGGATGCCTTCACGGTACATGTGGTTAACGGCATTACCGCCACCACCACCAACTCCGATTACCTTGATGATACTTGGGTTATTGGTTGGGAAATTAAAATCTATATTTTCAAATTCTTCCATAGTTTTCGGTGTTAGTGGGTTAATCAATCATCTTCACTAATAATCTTTGTGAAGCCTTTCTTCATGCGGTTCCAGAAACTATTTTCCTTCTGTTGCGCTCTTAATCTGGCTTCTTCTTCCTTTCTGCGAGCTTCCTCTTCCTGACGAGCCTTTTCCTCTTCCAATGCTCTCAGTTTTGCCTCTTCCTCTTCTAGCTTGCGACGACGCTCTTCTTCCTCTGCACGCTTACGCTCAATATAAGGCTGACCATCAGAATCGAACAAGTTATCGCCACCTTCCAAAGGTACACCAAAGCAATTATCCTTACCCTTAATTAACAATGCCAAGATGGTGTTAAGTGAACCATCCTTGCTCTTGATGTCTGGGTTTTTGGCATCGATTGCCTGAGTTACGAATTTTGCAATTCTGATTTTCTCTATATTTGTTCGCTTATTGAATGCCAATTCCAGATTCTTCAGATTTGAACCGCCACCAGTAAGAACAACGCCTGCCAATAGTTCATTGCCGCAACTAGACTGCTGAATCTGTTCCCAGATATTGGCAATGATTTCTTCAACTCTAGATTCAACAATGGCATTAAGCATACATGCATCGATGGTTCTTTCATCGGTAACAGGATATTGCTTTGTATCATCATTGTTGGTGTTATCTTCGTTTTCGTTGTATGCACTGCCGTATTTCAACTTCAATTCTTCTGCATCTTCTTCTTCGATTTGCAAACCGGCAATGTCTTTTGTGATATTATGTCCGCCTAAAGGAATTACTGCCAAATGGCGTAAGATGTTGTTCTTGAAAACAGCAACAGTTGTTGTTTCTGCACCGAAATCAACAAGTGCGCATCCTGAACGCTTTTCTGCATCTGTCAACACGCAATCTGCCAAGGCCAGAGGTGAGATGAAATACTCTGCTACCTGGATACCGGCAAGATTTAAAGACTTCAGCAAGTTGCCACGCAATGATGAACGTGCAATGATATTGAGATATCTGCCTTCAACATTGTCTGCCACAACACCTACAGGGTCAACAAGTTTTGCTGTACCTACAACATATTCCTGTGGAATTACCTGTAGCAACTCTTGGTCGGCATAAGTAGCTTCGCGATTAACCATTTTCAACTCGTCAATGGTTTCCTTTGAGATGATGCTTCCAGGAGCTAAAGGAAGGTTGACAGAATTTTTCATGGTATGTAACGACTGACCGGCAATACCTACATAAGCTTTACCTACAGAAGCTTTTAGGGTCTTCTCTAGTTTTTGCTTGATGTTGTTCAGGCACTGTGCAGTTTTGTCAATGTTATAAACCATACCGCGCTTAATGAAAGACGCGGAATCCTCACGGGCATAGGCTAACACGGTGATGCTTCCATCACTGTTCTTCTTTCCGGCAATACCGGTGATTTTAGAAGAACCTAGTTCAATGGCGACGACGAAGTCTTTGATTTCTTTAGGCATATGTTCTTATTACTTTTTGGTACAAATAATTTGGTTGCTGAATTCCAGGTTAATACGTGAATACTTGTTCCATCCAATCTTGCTGAGTCCTTTTTCATAGAAAAGTCGCAAGCGATACAGCTTGTCATCAAAGTTCACTGGAAGTCCCAGGTAAACCACATGGTCTCCCACGCGTGGAACCAGTTCAATGCCACCTTCTGGGGTAACATTGATTTGCTCTATCATATTATTCCAGAATTCGTCTCCTTGTATCATTCTACCTAATGGCAGAAGATATTTCTTCACCCAATCAGCATTCCCGCTTCCGGTAACAATCACAAGATGAGCAGGTGTGCTATTTGTTGCTGGCATTATATGACCATTCCCATCAAGATAACAATTTGCTCCTTCTGTCATTACTCTCAACACAGGGATTCTTTGTGTTGCTTCAATGCAAATCTTGTCTGTTGCAGAGCGGTAACAGGTTACAGTGCTGATGAAAGGGTTTTGCTTAAGTGTTTTCTCAATCTCCTGAAGGTTGATGTCCTTTACTCTTTTTCCGATAGGGTAGAGGTTTTTCTCTCTCAGGATTTTTTCTATTTCTATAGAACCGATAAATCCAGCACGTACACTATCGCTGATAGACAGACTAACCTCTTGGCAAATGCTGTCATCAGACGAGCGGTTAAATAGGGTGATGGCAGCTACAAAGTAGGTGCCAAGTCCTAATACCAATAGTGTGATGAGTACTTTCTTAATCATTCTTCAATATTTCTGTAATCTCAGATACGTAGTTATCAACATCTCCGGCTCCCAGTACGATAAGCACTTGGAACTGACCATTTCTTAAGATGTCAAGAATTTCATCCTTGTGACACATTCTCTTTTCCACTCCAGGACGCAGGTTGTCGTAAATCAACTTGCTTGTTACACCTGGGATTGGTTTCTCTCTTGCAGGATAGATGTCTACCAGTATCACCTCATCCAGCAAAGAAAGGCTGTTGGCAAATTCCTGATAGAAATCTCTTGTGCGAGTATATAGATGAGGCTGGAAGATGGCAGTAATCTTTCTATCTTGATAAAGTTCACGGATAGAACTTACGCTTTGCTGAATCTCCTGTGGGTGATGTGCATAATCGCTAAGGAAAACGATTTTTTCGTTCTTTAGCTTGAAGTCAAATCGGCGATCCACACCTCCAAAAGTCTTCATGCCTTCACGAATTTCCTCTTCTGTAGCACCTGCAATCTGTGCCAATGCCATGGCACCAATGCCATTTTCAATGTTGATGCTTACAGGAACACCTAACTGAATGTTGGCAATGTTCTGGAATGGTGAAACAAAATCGAAGATGATTTCACCATTGCCAATGCGAATGTTCTCTGCATGGAAATCACCGCTTTCACGATTGTAGGTGAAAGTTGTAACACCTTCCTGAACATCTGCTTGCATTTCCAAGCCTTCGTGCAGAATAAGGAAACCTCCGGGAACAATCAGTGAACTGTATTTCCTGAAACTTTCCAGATATGCCTCTTTTGTTCCGTAGATATCCAGATGGTCGGCATCTGTCGCAGTAATAACTGTTGCAAATGGAGTTAGCCAATGGAATGAACGGTCGAATTCATCTGCTTCAATCACAATGTATTCGCTGTCAGATAGGATGTAGTTTGTACCGTAGTTCTTGGTGATACCTCCAAGGAATGCGTTACAATCTACATGAGATTGATGCAAAAGATGTGCTGCCATTGAAGAAGTGGTGGTTTTTCCGTGAGTACCTGCTACGCACATTGCCTTACCTGCACGGCTTAGGGTTCCTAATACCTGCGCACGCTTCTGAACCTCGAATCCTCCTTTGCGGAAGAAGCATAGTTCCTGATGCTCTTGTGGAATAGCAGGTGTGTAGATTACCAATGTGCTTTCTGCATGCTTGCATTCGGCAGGAATCAAATCCACATCCTCGGTGTAATGCACCTGTGCACCTTCTTCTATCAGTTTTTCTGTCAGTTCGCTTGGGGTTTTGTCATAACCGCCAACCACTATTCCCTTGTGAAGGAAATAGCGGGCAATGGCACTCATTCCGATTCCGCCAATACCAACAAAATATACTGCCTTTATATCTTCTACGTTCATGTTATTTTTGTTTGTCTCGATAAGCAACTGCCAGCTTGTACACCTCTTCTGCAATGATATTTGCCGAATTGTTGTAGGCAAGCTTTTCGATGTTTCTGCCTAGGGAAATTAATTTCTCTGCCTGGGAAACTGTATTTACTGCCAATTGCAGCAATGTATCTTTTGCCTCTGCATCTTTCACATACAGGGCAGCATCTTTCTCTACCAATGCCAGTGCATTTTTTGTCTGGTGATCTTCTGCCACGTTTGGAGAAGGAACCAGAATGACGGGTTTCTTTAGCAGACAGAATTCTGAGATAGAACCTGCACCTGCTCTTGAAATCACCAGGTCGGCAGCAGCATATGCCTTATCCATGTCAGAGATAAAGTCGGTAACATGCAGCATTTCCAGATTCTGCTCATCCTTTAGGCGATTCTTTATTTCTTCGCTGTAATATTTTCCTGTCTGCCAAATGAACTGTGCTCCCGAGGTGCGAATCAAATCCAGGTGATTCAAGACACTTTCGTTGATGGTTCTGGCACCTAGGCTTCCTCCAATCAGCAAAATGGTTTTCTTGTTAGGGTCAAGTCCAAAGCTTTGAATGCCTTCCTCGCGAGTAACCTTGCTATCCAGCAATCCCTGGCGAACGGGGTTTCCTGTCTTAATAATGCTTTCTGCAGGGAAGAAACGCTCCATGCCATCATATGCAACGCATATCTTCTTTGCTTTCTTTGCCAAGAGCTTATTGGTTACGCCTGCATATGAATTCTGCTCTTGCAACAAAGTTGGGATACCCATCTTCTGCGCCATCTTCAATGTAGGACCACTGGCATATCCGCCTACACCTACAGCAGCCATTGGCTTGAAATCCTTTATGATTTTCTTTGCCAGCTTCTGACTCTTGAACAGCTTTATCAAAACAGAGATGTTTTTCCAAAGACGCTTGCGGTCAAAACCGGCAACTGGCAATCCCTTGATCTCGTATCCAGCTGCAGGTACACGCTGCATTTCCATTCTTCCTTCGGCACCTACAAACAAGATTTTTGCCTCTGGATGCTGCTGTCGAATGGCGTTGGCAATGGAAACTGCAGGAAAGATATGTCCTCCTGTTCCACCACCGCTTATGATAATTCTTAAATCAGTATTCATATTTAATGTTCAATGCGCAAATTTAACAAATAAATTTCTTTTAATCAAGAGATTATTGCATATTTTCATCGTTATAGTATTCGTTTGTCATCGCTTTTTCTGGCTCTGCAGTTTGAATGCCAGCCTTCAATTCTTGTTTCTTGATGACATAGCGACTTACACTCAGCATTATGCCGAAATAGAAACAGTTGATAACGATGGCAGAACCACCTCTACTAATCAGTGGCAAAGGCTGTCCGGTAACAGGGAAAAGTCCTACTACTACCAGCATATTCAAGATAGCTTGCGATACCATAAGAATGGCAATACCCATGATGAGGAATGCAGGGAACTTGCGCTCGCTTCTGCTGGCAATTCGTCCTGCTCTGATAAGCAGAATTACATAAAGTAATACCACGAAGAATCCTCCTACAAATCCCATTTCTTCCACGATAATGGCATAGATGAAATCGGAGTACGGCTGTGGCAGCAAATCTGTCAGTTCCGAGTTTCCTGGCATCTTACCAAAGAAGTTACTGGTAGAGATTGCTGTCTTTGCACATACCACCTGTGCATTTTCTCCACGTAGTGACTCATCGTAAGTACTGTCGTTATCTGCAAAGAAGCCTTCAATTCGATGTTTCCATGTTCTACCTCGGTGCAATAATCCAAGTCCTTTCTCTTTTTTCTT
This sequence comes from Candidatus Minthousia equi, assembly GCA_018065125.1. Lineage (GTDB taxonomy): Bacteria > Bacteroidota > Bacteroidia > Bacteroidales > Bacteroidaceae > Minthousia > Minthousia equi. Next base: position 6,898 of record JAGHTY010000091.1, on the reverse strand, counting down.
TACTGGTGCGTCATCTACTGTTTCAATGTCGGTAGTAACAATCTCATCTTCAGGTTCATCGGGGATAATCATAATCAGTGCTACGATTAATGCCAATGCACCGCCAATCCATGCTACTAGTTTTCCTAATTGTTTCATTGAAACTCGTCCGATGAACATCATTAGGAACACAACTCCAAACAGCAATGCTGCAGTAGAAAGGTTCTCTGGAGCAATTAATGCACATATTATCATCGTTATGATAAGAATGTACTTAAATGCCTTTGGATTAGCTTGTTTCTCATCCTGCATAGCAGCCAGAATCATGGCTGTTGTGATGATTACTGCTGCTTTTGCCATTTCCGACGGCTGGAATTGGAATCCAAGAATTGGAATCCATCTTGCTGCGTCATTGGTAGCAGCACCAATCAGGTACACCACTATCAGTAATATGATGGATAATGGTATGAGTAAGATTGGGAGAACTTTAAACCATCGGCATGGAACAAGATGAACACCCCATACAATCACGGCTCCTAAAACCATGTTGATAAGGTGATTGATAATTGGTCCCCAGTGGTCTCCACTTCTGAACGACAAGGTGCTGGCAGCACTATATACTTCAATGATTGATATCAAGCAAAGAAAGAAGTATATTGTCCAGATGACTTTGTCGCCTTTCAGGATATGTCTAAATGATTTCTTGTCTCCCATTTTCTTGTATTATAGTGCTCTTACACAAGCCTTAAATTGTTCACCGCGATCTTCGTAACTCTTGAAAAGGTCGAAGCTTGCGCAGCAAGGACTTAGCAATACTGTTTCTCCTGGCTTAGCCATTTCGTAGCATGCAGCAACAGCGTCCTTCATAGATTGTACGTCTTTTACTGGCAGCCCCATTCCATCGAAGAAATCGTGCAGTTTTTCGTTGTGTAATCCCATGTAAACCAATCCTACACACTTGTCTTTAACCAAATCCTTTATTTCGTTATAGTCGTTACCCTTGTCTTTTCCACCTAGGATAAGAACTGTTGGAGTTGTCATGCTTTGCAGTGCATACCAGCAAGAGTTTACATTGGTTGCTTTAGAGTCGTTGATGTATTGCACACCACCAACCTTGGCAACTTTTTCCAAACGATGTTCTACACCCTTGAATGTCTTCAATCCTTCACGGATAACTTCGTTCTTAATACCAGCCAGATTTGCAGATATACCTGCGGCAAGGGAGTTATATAAATTATGCTTGCCGGTAAGCGCAAGTTCTTCTTGCTCCATGTTAAAGGCAATAGGTTCGTTAATGTACACCTTGTCATCTTCGGTGTAGGCAATAACGCCATTCTCTTTCACTTCGGCAAAAGGACAAAGTCTTGCCTTAATGCCATATTTCTTCAATTCCTGCTGAATGATAGGGTCGTCGTTCCAGAAAATGAAGGCATCTTCTTCCTGCTGGTTCTGGATGATTCGGAATTTTGCGTCAACATAATTCTGCATCTTGTAGTCATATCTATCCAGATGATCAGGAGTGATGTTCATCAAGATGGCAATATTAGCACGGAAGTCATACATGTTGTCCAACTGGAAGCTGCTCAACTCAATTACGTAGTAATCATGCTCGGTTTCTGCAACTTGCAGTGCTAAGCTCTGACCAATGTTTCCTGCCAATCCAACATTGTAACCTGCTGCCTTGAAGATGTGATAGATGAGGCTTGTTGTGGTTGTCTTGCCATTACTACCAGTGATACAGATCATCTTGGCATTGGTGTATCGTCCGGCAAATTCAATTTCTGAAATGATAGGTGTATTCAATGCCTTCAGTTTTTCAATAATTGGGGCATTGTTTGGAATGCCAGGACTCTTTACCACTTCGTTGGCATTCAAAATCAAATCTTCAGTATGCTGTCCTTCTTCCCACTCAATCTGATGCTGAATCAGTAGGTTCTTATACTTTTCCTTGATAGGTGACATGTCTGATACAAACACATCGAAACCCTTTTTCTTTGCCAATACGGCAGCACCAGCTCCACTCTCTCCTGCACCTAAAACAACTAATCTGCTCATTTCAGTATATGTTTTTATCTAATTTTCAATGTAATAATAGTAATGGCTGCTAAAATAATGGTAATGATCCAGAATCTAAACGTAATCTTTGATTCGTGGAAAGCACTATTTGGCCACTTTGTCCAATAACGGCAATCTGGATCCAACTGCTGAGGGGTTGTGCGGAAATTGTCGTGTATTGGTGTGCGTTTGAATAAACGCTGTTTTACACCTTTTCTCTTACCCAGTTTATAATAGTTTACCTGTAGTATAACCGATAGGTTTTCAATCAAGAACACGCCACATAGGATAGGAATCAACAATTCCTTATGGATTGCAATGGCAAATACTGCAATGATACCACCGATAGTCAAACTACCAGTGTCACCCATAAATACCTGTGCTGGGTAGGCATTATACCAGAGGAAACCAATCAGTGCACCTACAAAGGCACTGATGAATACTACCAGTTCTTCGCATCCTGGTATGTACATAATATTTAGGTAACCAGCAAATTGCACGTGACTCGAGACGTATGCCAATATACCTAGCGTTACACCTATGATGGCAGAGTTTCCTGCACACATTCCGTCCATTCCGTCATTCAGATTGGCACCATTTGATACGGCAGTAACTACAAAAATGGTAACAATAACAAATAGAACCCATCCTGCTGCATGTGCATATTTGCCACAAAACGACATAATGTCAGCATAATCCAGGTTGTTGTTCTTGAAGAATGGAATAGTGGTTTTTGTAGATTTTTCCTCAATACTCTTGTGCACAACCATTTGCACACCATTGTTTCGTTCTACGGTAACATTTTCGCGTACTACTGCCTGAGGACTAAAGTAAAGAGTAAGGCCTACAATCAATCCCAATCCAACCTGTCCTATAATTTTGAATTTTCCATGAAGACCTTCTTTGTCTTTCTTGAAAATCTTGATGTAGTCATCAAGAAATCCCAAAGTACCTAACCAAATGGTAGTTATCAACATCAGGTTCATATACACATTGTCGAATTTTCCCAACAAAAGACAAGGAACTAAAATAGCAACAATGATGATGATACCACCCATTGAAGGAACGCCAATTTTGTTCACGCCAAATGGGTCGATGCTAGCATCTCTTTGAGTTTCAGAGATTTGCTTGCGTTTTAGGAGATTAATGAAATATTGTCCAAAGATAGCCGATACCAAAAGGGAGATGATGAGTGCCATCAATGAACGGAACGACACAAAACTAAACATGTGTGCTCCTGGAAAATCGATTTCTTCTAGATATTTGCTTAAATAGTATAACATATTCCCTTTTAGTTATTAAAGATTTCTTTAATGATTTCTTTGTCGTCAAAATGGTGCTTTACACCTTTCACATCCTGATAGTTTTCGTGACCCTTTCCTGCCACCAAGATTACGTCTCCTGGTTTGGCAATCATGCATGCTGTACGGATGGCTTCCTTTCGATCTACAATAGAAAGCACTTTTTTCATGTCATCAGCGGTAAGTCCTGCTAACATATCGTTTATAATGTCTTGTGGTTCCTCGAAACGTGGGTTATCACTAGTGATGATTACCTTGTCGCTCTGCTTTACTGATTCTTGTGCCATGATAGGACGCTTGCCTTTGTCACGGTTACCACCAGCACCTACTACAGTAATTACTTCACCCTTTCCTTCCAGTACTCCATGAATAGCAGTCAGTACATTTACCAATGCATCAGGAGTGTGAGCATAATCCACAATGGCAGTAACACCCTCTTTTGAACGAACAGCATCAAAGCGTCCGTTTACAGAATGCAGTGTGCTAAGGATTACCAAAACTTCTTCTGGTTCCTTGCCAAGCATTACAGCAGCGCCATATACGGCAAGTAAGTTGCTGGCATTGAACTTTCCAATAAATGAAACTGCAACTTCTCGATTGTTGATATCCAAGTACATACCTTCGAAACTTTGTTCCAAAATCTTGCACTTGAAATCTGCCATGGCACGCAATGAATAGGTTGTCACCTTTGCTTTGGTGTTCTGTACCATTATCATACCGTTCTTGTCATCAAGGTTAGTAACAGCAAATGCATCCTTGTCAAGTCCATCGAAGAACCCTTTCTTTGCATCACGGTAGTTTTCCACAGTTTTGTGATAATCCAAATGGTCGCGTGTGAGGTTTGTGAAGATTCCACCACGGAACTTTAATCCACCGATACGCTTCTGTGCTACCGAGTGTGAACTTACTTCCATAAAGGCATATTTACAACCTTCATCCGCCATTCTGCCTAACAAGGCATTCAAGGTAATAGGGTCGGGGGTAGTATGGTCAGTGGGTACTGCTTCATCATCGATATAGTTGCAAACGGTAGAAATCAATCCAACCTTATAACCCATCTTACGGAACATATTATATAATAAGGTGGCAATGGTTGTCTTGCCGTTTGTACCTGTAACACCAACAAGGTCAAGTTTGCTGGTTGGGTCTCCATAGAATTGTGTGGCGATTTTTCCCACGGCATCTTCAGAGTCGGCAACCAAAACATATGTAACTCCATCGGCTGTCTCTTGTGGCAATTGCTGGCATACAATTGCTGTAGCGCCTAATTCAATTGCTTTTGAAATATAATTGTGACCGTCGGCCTGAGTTCCCTTTACGGCTACGAACATATGACCTTCCTTGATTAGACGCGAATCCATATTCACGCCGGTAATCTCAATTTCCTCATTGCCGGTAATAGCAATTGGCGTAATTTTTTTGATAACCTCTTTCAGTTTCATATTCTTCGTTTTGTTTATTTCAGTGTAATATTGATAGTTTCTCCCTTCTTTACGTTGTTTCCTGCAGCAATGCTTTGCTGAGTAACTTTACCGGTACCCTTTACTTGCACCTTTAATCCTGCTTCTTCCAGCAAGAATACTGCATCCTTAGCACCCATTCCTATTACGTTTGGCACTTTTTCCTTGTTTCTGCTTTGCTCAGTAAGGATTACTTCGCGTCCTTCTTTCTTGGCAGTTCCCCAAACAGGAGCATTGTCGTTTTTCTTTTCCCAACTCTTTGAGCTCTTTACAGAAAGATTCTCCAGAAGATGATCGGCAGCCTTAACATCACCAGCTTTGACTTCAGGAGTGTGGCTGTGTAATGTGTCGCGTGCTTCTTCCAGAGTCTTGGTAAGATCGCGAGCATAGATTCTTTCTGCGATAGCACGGAATACAGGTCCGCATTGTGAACCTCCGGATGCAGGAGAACCAGCCTTTCTCATCGCTACAATACAAGTATATTTAGGTGCATTTGCAGGGAAGTATCCGCAGAAACTTACCAGATAATGCATCAAACCACCTTTATTGTATCCTCGTGCACCTGCAACCTGAGCAGTACCAGTCTTACCTGCTACTTCAAACTGGTGGGTGCCTGCTTTCTTTCCTACACCTTCTGCTACTACTCTACGCAGAATCTTTCTCATTTTATCCAGCGTTTCTGGTTTGCAGATTTGCTCCTTCATTACCTCTGGTTGGAATGTTTGCAGAATCTCACCATCTTTTTCCACGTGCTTTACAAAACGAGGACGCATCATTTTGCCGTCATTGGCAATGGCATTGTAGAATGCCAGTGTATTAATAGGTGCAATCTGTGTTTCGTAACCAATAGACATCCATGCCAAGGTGGTTTTCCACCAGTTCTTAGGGTTTGGACGACGAATACGTGGTGCCATATATTCACGCAAAGGCAATTTAAGGTCTTCTGCAATGCCAATTCGGTGAAGGCCATCTATGTATTTGTTAGGTTCCTTTGCATAGAATCCGTCGATAATTTTACTGGTACCAATGTTTGATGACTTCATCAATACGTGTGGAACGTCAATTACACCACAACCACCAGTACGGTAGTTATGGTCACGCATAGGTTGTCCGTGCATAGTAACGATACCAGAGCCTGTATTTACGGTGAATCCTAAATCTACCACACCATCATCCAGTGCTACCATGATAGAAGCTGTCTTGAAGGTAGAACCTGGCTCCATCAAGTCGGAAATACCGTGTGGCGTACCCTCGTAAAGTGTACCGTCATCGGCACGGTCCATATTTACAATAGCCTTGATGTCACCAGTGGCAACTTCCATTAATATAACGGTACCCGCGTATGCGCGAATAGTTTCGTCGTTCATTTGTTCACGCAGTGCCTTTTCGCAGATGTCCTGCATGCTTACGTCAATGGTGGTAACGATGTCGTTGCCGTTTGTTGGTGGCACGTCAATCATCTTCAAGGTCTTGTTTCTTACACGCTGCTTGTGGTAATAACCCACTTTTCCGCGTAAGATTGAGTCGAATGCCAATTCCAATCCACTTGTTGCCGAGTCTTTTTCCGCGGTGGTGCTACCAAGGGTTCTTCTTGCCAAGCTACCAAAAGGCCATTTGCGTCGGTTAGGTAGCTTTTCTGTGATAAATCCACCTCTCAGGCGTGGCATATTGAATACTGGCAGTTGCTCCACCTCTTTATATTGTGTATAAGAGATTGCGATAGGAGAGAACTTTCCGTCTTTTCTCACATTTGCGTAAATTGGCCAGTTCTGACTCTTTGCTTCTCTTCCTGCTTCCAGGTGTTTTCTAAAATCTTCTGCAGAACGATTAGGGAATATCTTGTGAAGTCCTTCGCAGATACTATCCATTTTTTCTACCAGAATTGAGTCTTTTTTCTTGCCGCCAACCTTGTAATCCAGGAAAATCTTGTATTCTGGAAGACTACTTGCCAGTAACTGTCCGTCGGATGAAAGAATTCTTCCACGAACAGGTAACTCTGTCATGCTGTCTACTTTCAGTGAATCTAGCTTGCGCTGTCCAAAGTCGCGCTGCATGGTCATGATGTAGCCCACCTTACCAATGATAGCCAATGCCACCATACAC
>JAGHTY010000016.1 GCA_018065125.1 Candidatus Minthousia equi | reverse complement strand
TTATAGGCATTGTAGATAATCTTCTTTTCTCCGGTTTGCTTGTCGGTGCGTTCCTCGCGGTTGAAGCTTGGCGTTTCTCCATCAAACATAATAGAAACGGTTCCAGACACTCCTCCATCATCCGACCAACTTTCATGGATTCCCTGAGCCCATCCTGTCAATGGCAGCATAAGCATCAGCACCCAAACAAGCAGTCCTCGCTTGATGAGGTGAATAAAGCCATTCTGCACGTCGCTGAGTGGACAGCGTATTTCACCTTTCGTGTCGGATGCCTTGATGTCATTGTCATGAAGGGCTGCGAGAATCTGCTGCACCTTCTCTATTCCCTGCTTTATCGTAGCATTTTCTGTTTTTCCCGAAGCGGGTTGTGGTTCAAATCCCTCAACAGCTTTTCCGCATTGTGTGCAGAAATGCGCGTCATCATCAAGAAAGGCTCCGCAGTGTATGCAATACATAATTGTGTGAATTTATTAGGTGAAATAACGTACTTTGCAAATATAGAAAAAAATCACAACAACAAAGAAATATCCATTTGAAAAAACATTTTTACCTTTCACTTTTTTCTGCAAGCAATGCTGACTTTATGACTTTTAGACCTTTAAACTCATTATTTTTATCTATTATTTGTAGAATAGGATTTGAAATTGTATATTTGCAAAAATACCGTAAATCACAGAAAAAATATGTATTGTAAACATTGTGGAGCAAAACTCGACGACGATGCCCGTTTCTGCACCGAGTGTGGAAATGAGACTAAAGTGGCTGCACCAGCGCCAAAGCAAGAAGAAAAGGTAACCCGGAAAGCGGCTAATCGGGATGAACTGCCTAAAGGCAAGTACGTAAGCAAGAACATTGTGCAGGATGCTCAGGGAAACTACCACTGGGTGTATGAGATGAGCCTGCTTAGAAATCCAACCATCTTTCTGTTGTGCTGGAAGATATTCTTCTGGATATTTACAGGTATGTGGATTTTCTTCTCACTCGTTGAACTGTGCGGGGGATATTACAGCTGGGACAAGTTCTGGGACTTTACCAAGGTGATGATGATTTACATGCAGCTGGGTTTAATTGTTATGCTGATACTAAGCATGTTTGTATATGGACTAATATACGGCTTCAAGTACTGCGTGAAGTTTGAAATGACCGAAACGGGCGTAACCCACACGCAACTGGCACGACAGTTCAAGAAAGCCAAAGCCATGTCGAGCATACTGATTCTGGCAGGTTTGGCAACGCACAACCTTGGCAGGGTGGGACAGGGCTTGCTGGTGGGATCGCACAACAGCATGTCGTCGTCCATGGAAAAGTGTGAAGAGCATTGTCATCCGACGCAGCCGAAACCTTATCAAGGTAAACGAAACCCTGAACCACAACCAGGTTTATGCCGAGAAAGAAGATTTTGACTTTGTAGAAAATTTCATCCGTGAACACGTAACCAGTAAGTACAAGATTAAATAATAGGAAATACCATGAAATATTGTTCAAAATGTGGTGCACAGATACCCGAAGGTGCACGTTTCTGCAAGCAGTGTGGAACTCCAGTAGCAAATGTTGAACAGCCTGCTTACATAAAAGAAGAAAAATCAAATACTGTAAAGATTATCATCATCATACTGATTGTGGCCTTGCTCATAGGTGGTGGCGTGTTTTGGTTCCTTAACTGGAACAAGACAAAGGGTGAAGATCATCACCATGAAATGATAATAGGCGACTCTGCAGTCAGCTCAAAGGAGATGGTGGCACAGGCAGCAGAAGCCCAGGGCAACCTGGCTGAAGCGCTGGGAGCCATTGAGGAGAAGCAGCAGGAATCGGCACAGGTAAATGAACCTACTGACGCAGTGCCAGGCATTGTTCATTACATGCACACCGATGATTATCCTAATGCTGCCGACATGCGATGGTACACAGCCGACGTGATGCGAAACGGTGTTCCTGCTGGCGTGAACCGCATTTCAAGCCTTGAGGATGCAATGGATGGCTGGAAAGGCATTATCTATAACGACCTGGGAAACAAGTTCAATAGCGAGAACATTGAGTTTGTGAATATCAACATTTCAGGAACCGAAGCCAATCTGAAGGCCAGGATTACTACCTTTGCCATGTTTGATGTGGCTACAGAGGAGGTTACAACCTTCGACAATGATGTTGAGGTTTACACTGGCAAATGGCAGAATGGCAAGATAAGGGCCACAGGTGCCGGAACAATCAACATTACCGACATGTGGGAAAAGGATAACCACCAATATGCCGTTGGCACCTTTGATTCGCCCGATGGCGTGCCTGCCCTGGTGGCAATGGTTCGTTCGGCAAGAGTTTACTAAAATAAGAAGAGGCATTACACGATGCCTCTTTTTAATTTATTTGCGCAGCAAAGCAATATTTTATTCACGATGAGTTTGCGTAATTAAGTGACATTATTTAACTTTACATGCGGAAAAAGGTGGCAGCAGAAATGTGGCACACCAAGCACTAAACTATCAGATAAATATGAAGAGTTTACTTATCAAGGATACGACCTATATTATCAATTTGGCTGTTTCATAAAATACTATCTATGGATTCTATATTAGTAAATGACATATTTGAACTATTCCCATTTGTCGATGAAGTAACAAATGAAATAATGTATCAAGTACTTGATGCCGACAAGGCTATTGAGGAGTTTGGAATTCTAAGTAAAACATTGGTAGATACGTATTATAACGTGGAAACTAATCAATACGATGAAGACGGATTAGAAAAAGAAATATATAAAATAATGAAATAATGGCAAAATCACTTTTAATCAAAGATACAACCGTTTCGGAGCGAGCACAAATCGTTAGGGAAGCACTTGGAGCAGAGAGCGACTGCGAGGGTATCGACCTCTCGGACATGTACGACGACTATATTTACGGACTAAAGGAACTGGCCGACATTAACCGTGAGTTTAGCGAAAAACATGCCGGAGCCGTTGTTGCTGGCGAACAAGTTGCCCCAAAAAGATAAAACCATAACGCATGACATTACTCGAGGCAATACAATCCCGCCATTCGGTGAGGAAATACATAGACAAGCCAATCGACGAGGAATCTGCAAGCATTCTGCACAACAAGGTGAAGGAACTGAATAAGGAGGGAAACCTTCACATTCAGCTTGTTACCAATGAACCAAAGGCATTCAAGGGTAAGATGGCCTACGGAACCTTTAGCGGAGTGAGCAACTACCTTGCCATGGTTGGCAAAAAAGCAGACGACCTTTCCGAGCGCATTGGCTATTATGGAGAGCAGCTGGTGCTACTTGCACAAACGCTTGGCCTCAACACTTGCTGGGTGGGCCTTACCTACAATAAAGTAAAAGGGGCATACACCGTTGGCGAAGGCGAAAAGCTGTGCTGCATGATAGCCCTGGGATATGGCAATGAACCAGGAAGGAGCCTGAAGCGAAAGACTGCCCAAAAGGTTAGCAACGCAAGCAACATCACACCTAAATGGTTCAATGATGGAGTGGCTGCTGCCCTACTTGCTCCTACTGCCGTGAATCAGCAGAAGTTTCGATTTGAGTATCTTGGGCCAGATGCCGACAACATTCACCGGGTGAAGGCAGAAAGAGGCTTTTCACTAATTGGCTACACAAAGATGGACCTAGGCATTGCCAAGCTTCACTTTGAGATTGGAGCCGGAAAAGAGAATTTTAAATGGATATAGAACAGGTTAGAGAATACGCACTCTCAATAAATGGCGTAACCGAAGACCAGCCTTTTGGCGACGACCTTATTGCATTTCGCATTGAGGGGAAGATATTCATGTGCCTTTGTCTTGGAGGTGGTGAGCACAGCATGCATGACCAGCAAAGATGTGTAGTGAAACTCACCCCTGAAAGAAATGAGGAACTTCGGGAACAGTATGCTGCCGTTACACCTGCCTGGCATTGGAACAAGAAGCACTGGAGTGATGTGTATTATGAACTGCTGGATGATTCACTTGTAAAATCGTGGATTAAAGAGTCGTTCTACCTTGTGGTTTCAAAACTTCCAAAGGCTGTTAGACAAAAGTACAATTATAAATAACAAATACTCATGAAAAGATTCTATTTCACAGCGTTGGCCTTCTGCGCCATCACTGTTTCGGCAGTTGCGCAAGACTTTCATCTCACCATCAACAAGCAAAGTGGCATCTACAAGAAGGGTGAGAAAGCCATCGTTACCTGCCATGTTGACAAGACGCTGAACGATTCGCTCACCGTACGCATCTCTGAGAACAATCACCAGATAAGCGAGCAACGTATCCTGCCAAACAAGGCCGAGTTTACTGTGTATGAGCAGTCGTACGACAAAAACTGCGCCGTGATGGTTGAAATTACGCAGGCAGACGGAAAGACCGGCGGTGCTGGCTTTGTAGTGGCTCCAGAGGAGTTCAAGTCGGGTTATAAGGAACCTGCCGACCTGATGCAGTACTGGAACAACCAGAAGGCATTGCTCAAGGCGCTGCCTATGCAGATACAGATGCAGGCCCTTGACGTGCCAGAATGGGCACAGGGAAAGTACGAGTGCAAGGATGTAGAGATAAACTGCCTTGGTCCTGCTCCTGTGCGTGGCTACATGGCAAAGCCAATAGGTGCAAAACCCAAGTCATTGCCTATCATCATTCTGTGCCGTGCTGCTGGCGTGAAAGGCGACTGGTGCCGCTGCCAGGTAGGTGAATGTGTGGGCAATGCAGCCTTAGGAAATGGTGCCCTGAGCCTGGATATCAATGCACATGGCTATCTGAACGGACAATCAGACGAGTACTACCAGATGCTTGAGGACGGCATGCTGAAAGAATACTATGAGTATAACGCATACGATCGCGAAACCTATTATTTCAAGGGTATGTACCTTCGTGTGCTACGTGCCATCGAATACATGACCCAGCAGCCAGAATGGGATGGCAAGCGTATCCTTGTAATTGGTGAAAGCCAGGGCGGTGGTCAGGCAGCAGCTGCTGCAGGCCTTGACAGCCGTGTCTCTGCTGTTGCACTCAACGTACCTGCCATGCAGGATCTTGGTGGCACACGCGCTGGTCGTCGTGGTGGCTGGCCACACCCTATCGAGAATCATCCAAACCTCAGCCAGGAGATGCTAGACGCCACACTACCCTACTTCGACGGTTCGCTTCTGCTTGCTCACTCAAATGCAGAGATCTTCTGCGAGATTGGCCTCATCGACACCACCTGTCCTCCTTCGGCAGTATGGTCATCACTCAATGCTGCCAAGGGCAAGAAGACCATTACCCTCGTTCCTTACCGCACCCATGCCTGGCCCGATGGCTACTGGCGTCCTTTGTGGGAGAAGGAATATCTACAGCCACGCAAGGATTTCATTTCGAATTATCTAAAGTAACTAAGGAAAATATGCAGTTTGTTATAAAGGCCTATGATGGCAAAGGAAAGCTCGACAAGAGAATGGAGGTTCGTCCTCGCCATCTTGAGGGTATAGAGAAGATTAGAGAGCACGTTATCTGCGGAGGTGGCCTGCTTGATGAAGAAGGCAAGATGAAAGGCTCGGTGCTGATTATGGAATACGATAACCGTGAACAGCTGGATGAATACCTTGCCAATGAACCTTACGTGGTAGAACAGGTGTGGGAAACAATCGAAGTTGAACGCATGAATGTGGTAGTACGATAAGTGCAAACAAGAGAATAAAAAAAGGGGCATGCAATTTTGCACGCCCCTTTTTCTATCTTAATCCTCGTCTATCTTGTAGTCAAATCCATTGCCATTCCATTTCAGGATCATTGGCATGCTGGTAAAACCAGTTAGGTGGATATCCTTACCCTTGCGAGGCAGTTCAAAATGAAATTCCATCTGGAAATCAAAGTTCTTGATAGGTGCCACGATTGGGTTCATGCGCTTGGTCTTTGAATCGTACTTCATGAACAGAATCTGCTCAAATGGGCCCTCCGGGTCTTCGTCATGGCCATTCAGCAGATAATGCACTGCCAGCAGCTTACCGCCATTGGCAAGGTTCCAGTAGCAGCATTCTACAAAGTTCTTATTCTCGGTCTTGAACTCTACACTGGCATAGCCATTGGCAGCATCGATCACAACATTCTTCACATCCGACTTGTCGTAATGTCCTCCAGCCATAATGCTCAGGGCATCCGAGATAAATTCGCTGTCACACACAACAAGTGCATTTAGCGCATTTTTCAGGTTAAAGGTTTCTACCTTTGGATGCAAGCCAAACCACACGTTTGGGAACTCGTATCTGTCGTAGAAATGCTGTTCCATAGATTCAAATTCTGGCATAGGTTTATCCTGCAGCATGTAGCAGGGAGCCAGATAGTAAGGAACGAACGAATCCAGCGAGAACAAATCCTCAACAGGGCGCTGTGTCTCGCTCACGCGAACCGCCTTGTTTCCTTTCTTTGTGTAAAGATACTCGTTCTTGTTCCACAAGAATACGTAGAGTTCTGCCCATCCATCGTGGTCAAAATCCTGCAGGGCATAGCGGGCAAAACTAGAGTTATCGCCTTCCTGATCTGCAACAATATCATCCCAGTGTGCCTTGTAAAAGGCCTTTTCTTTTGGATAGCCAAAGTCCTGAGCGCACAATGGCATTGCCAATGCAGTGGCCAAAATCACTGCTACATTTCTAAGTTTCAACATAAGTAATCCTTTTTTTATATTACCATTTATTACTTGCGATAGCTCTTTGCCAACGACATTACGGTGTAGTGGTAGGCTGTATTTGCACCATCCACGCAGAACTCGCGCTGCTGCCACAAGAATGGGAACTCAAGCAACTCTGGCAGATCTGGCTGAATGGTGTTGGTACCAGGAATCACTGCACCTGGAATATACGACCAGTCGGCACGGTTAGCACCATAGGTGATGCGTGCTGCCTGCTGACCAATACCACCTACAAAGCTGCTGCGGTTACGACCAGGGTGCATACCCAAAGCCCATTCTACCACGTTTGCCATATACTCTGTAGAGAAGATTTCTGGATAGGCATCGTGCAGCATTGCATAACGGAAACCCTCGTGCTGAGCAGCCCATGAACCAGAAGAGAAACCACCACGGCCGTTTGAAACACGGTATGGATTCATCTTCATCATCTGATCAAGCTTTGGCAGGATGGTGAGCAATGCCTTCTGAACATCTGCCGAGAACTTCTTGTTGCCAAATGCCTTGTCGAAACGGCCGAGGAACCATCCACACTGGTCGATGTGCTCGCAGATATAAGCCTTCTGCGACAGGATGTAGTCGCTATACTGCTTGTCGCGAGTAGTGAGCCACAGCTCTGCTGCTGCCAGCAAGCGGTTGTTGGTAACCGCAGGATTCTCCTGACTTGCCAAGCCTGCATAGATGGTCTTTGCAGCGTTTAGGCACTCTACAGAAAGTGTATCGTTATAGCCCTTCATCACACGTGAGATGGCAGCCAGACGGCCTGCTACATCAAACTCGCGAGAAGGATTCTCCTCGGTAAATACCCAGCGGTCGTCCTCGGTGCCCTTTACACGGTCGGTGTGTGAACCTGCATCACCCAGGAACACATATTGGCGCACTGTAGGACAGATAACGCCACGGTAAAGACGTCCCATTGCACGCCATCCAGCCATGAGCGAAAGTGCACCATGCTCAATCTGCTGCAGATAGTCGTTCACGCCATCTGGTTGATGAATCTCTACAAGATGACGTTGCTGGTCGATGGTTGTCTCATCCCAGTAGGCACCCAGGTTCTCTACCATCATGGTCAGCTGCCAAGGCTGAATTGACTGCGACTCAACACGCAAATCCCAGTCGCCGGCATCGTGCCAGCCACCTACTGCCATGCCAGGAATCTCCTCGCCAGATTTGTACTTGGTAAGTGTTGAAGCACCCTGCACGTATCCATCAATATAGTTAAATCCAGTAGGCGCCATCACGGCATCATCCATATGGCACACGTCGTGCCAGCAGCGATACTTGTCGTTCACACGCATGTGACACATCTGAACAGGCAGGAAATACTCAATCTCGGCCTGCCAGATACCCTGGTCGAAGATGTCCTCGGCAATGCGGAACATAGGAGATGTTTCGTTGCCATACTTCACCTGATAAAGACCTGGTTCCTTCACGTCGGTGAAGTCATACACCAGATAGTGATAGCGATTAAAGTTGCCCCATTCGTCGGCCGATCCTTGCTTGATGGTTTCAATGCCCTTCTCGGTAATGCGCTGCAAGGTAGCGATTGCAAAGCTCTTGTCGCGCATATCCAGCTCAATCACGGCAAACTTCTTCTGATCTGGGTGATAGCCAAACTGCGAAGTCTGCACCACAGGAGTGTACATCCAGGTAGCATCGATATTAGGACGCATAGTCCAGTGTGCCACCTCGCCCTGAGCACCAGCAGCAAACTCGGTGCGCAGCACAAACCATCCGTTCTGGTGGTTCATACGTCCGTCGTACAGACGCAAGGTGCCCAGCTGGCACTCTACATCCACGCGATTTGCGGCATGTGGCTGCAGCACGAAGTGCTTTCCTTCGGCCAATGGAGCCGAGATAATATCATCTGCACGATAAGGGTTATACACAGAACCATCGCCTAAAAGCTGAGGGATGTTTGCCTTGTCGCGGTGCTGGGTAAACACACGGTCGCCCCAGCGCTGTGTGATATCTGCCTGGAAATAGTCGCCCAGATGATCGGCGTTACTTGACTCGTGATGCATGGTAGGACCCATTGCCTGATGTGGGAACTGTCCTGCCTTGTTATCCATCAGGAATGGCATGCCATAAAGCTGCGAAGGCTGCAGTTCAAGGTTAAAGCCCAACTTTCCGGCAAACTTTGCTGGTACAGGCTTGTCTATCTCAACACGAATATCGAGGTTGTCGCCCACACCCTTCACGCGCACCTTGTAGGTAAACTGAAAATCGGTGTAGAACATAGGGTTGAAACCTGCAGCGTGCTTGCTGCTATCAGGATAGGCCAAGGTAACGCAGATTTCGTTAGCCTCGTGGTTCACCTCTTTCTTGATAAGCTTAGGCAATCCCTGCCACTGTCCTGGCGAAGCCTCAAAGCGCACGTCGCCAAGTGCAGCCATACGGTTATCTTGCTGAATTACAGTGATGCCACCGGCATGTCCTTCAGGATACTGGTCGCTGAACACCATCACATCCGATCCCGAGCACGAGAAATATCCGCGGTCGTTGATCTTGAAAGTCTGTGCAAAGGCCGAGCTAGCTGTCAGGGCCATTGCCATCAGAATAAATTTCTTTTTCATGGTATTAAATGTGTTTGTTTTTATCTTTTAATTTTTAACCTTTTAAACCTTTAATTCATTAGGAAATTCACTACATTTCGCTCGGTAAACTGCTTTGAGATATAAGCCTGCACACCGTTGTATTCTACGTGGTAGAACTCTTCGGTTTCGCCAAGGTACTTCAGCTTTGCACCCTTTGGAGGATAAACTGTCTTGCCACCCTTGGTATATACCTCATGCTTGGTTGAAGGACCAAGGCGCAGACGCACGTTAGTGCCAGTAACGGTAACAGGCACAATGAATCGTGCGGAGTTGACGCTCTTCTCGCCTGGAGCATAGTATTCAATGATACGGCGTTCAACGTAACTGTCTTTGTTTTCACTGATTACCTTGCCGTCTTCCAGTTCCTTCTCCTTTCTGTCAACGGTTCTCATGGTCCAGTTGCCGTATTTGTCGCGTCGGGTGATATCGTATTTAAAGTCTATCTCACCAATGTTACCTTCGGCATCATACTCCCAATGGCAGCCGATAAGGTTATTGTCAGCATCGTATTTGTATGATATTGAACCGCCCGAAGCAATGCTTCCAAAGTCTTCAGAAACGATTCTGCCATACTGGTTATAGGTATAGCTATCTTCATAATATTCATCATGCACACCCATTATGCCGCTTGCCACTGAGGAGATTTGTCCTCTTTCATTGCGCTGCATGGTGGCATCATTAAACTGACCACGAACATAGCGTCCGTTCTGATCGTACACAAACACACGGTAAAGACCATCGCGAAGAAGGGTTCCGTTGGTATCAAAGTATATCCACATTGTATTCAGGTCGTTTTGGTCATATACCGGATCGCCCGAATCTGCACGAAGGGTAACATAGCGCTTCACCGGTCCGTTATCAAACTCGTGCATAAGTAAATCTTCGCTAACGTTCTGTGCCACAGCACAAAGAGTAGAAGAAATGGCCATAGCAGCCATTGCAATAAACTGTTTCATGATGAGTTAAGTGTTATAGATTATTTGTGTTTGCGCAAATTTAGTGCTTTTTTCTGCATGTACCAAACGCTATGCCCGTTTTCTGCATCACTCGTCATCATAAGACCTCCCAGCGCTAATTGCGGCACACCTGCAAGTTAATCTTTGCAAAAGAAAATCGTTTGTTTTCTTGCTTACTACACCAAGCATTATTACTTTTACAGCAAAATCCACGAACAATATCAACATGAAATCCTAAGAAATGGTTATAACTCCCAAAATTTGGGTATGCCTAACCATAGATAATGTGCGTAACTTTGCCGCAAGTTATGAAACATTTATTTATCCTTGCGCTTTCGGCACTTTTGTTTAGTGCCTGCGCACAAAACAAGACAACGAGTATGAATGAACAAAGCATTTCTATGACTCAGGAATGGGACAAGACATTCCCATTGAGTGAGAAGGTTAATCACGAAAAGGTGACTTTTAAAACACAGTACGGATTTACCCTTGCTGCAGATTTATACATGCCAAAAGACAACGGTAACAACCGCAAGTACCCTGCAATTGCCATTAGTGTTCCTTTCGGTGCTATCAAGGAGCAGTGTTCTGGTCTTTATGCCATGACAATGGCCGAGCGTGGATTCATTACCCTGGCATTCGATCCTTCGTTTACAGGCGAGTCTTCTGGTGAACCTCGTCGCACGGCATCGCCAGACATCAACACCGGGGATTTCCTTGCTGCCATTGACTATCTTTCTATGCGTGAGGATGTTGATGCCGAGAAGATTGGCATCATCGGCATCTGCGGCTGGGGAGGAATAGCACTCAATGCTGCTGCCATAGATCCCCGCATCAAGGCAACAGCCGTAATGACCATGTACGACATGAGTCGCGTGAATGGTAATGGTTACTTTGATGCCGACAACAGCGAAGAGGCGCGTTTTGCTGCACGTAAGGCATTGGCAGATGAGCGCATGAAGGCTGCACGTACAAGCAAGACAACACAAGGCGGTGGCGTGGTTGACCCATTGCCA
>JAGHTY010000126.1 GCA_018065125.1 Candidatus Minthousia equi | reverse complement strand
GTCATAGCCTCCCAGTTTTTTGATTTTATCCTCGGCATCCTGTTGACTCATCACCACATTACCATTCTCGTCCTGCGTAAACTCATCAAACAAGTCTTTTTCGGTCAATCTCTGTCGGTACTCCTCTTCTGTTCCGAACTCTTTGGGAATAGCAAAGTTCGGCATAATCGGAGCATGCTCAATATCGTAAGTTTCTACCTTGTTTAAAATTTCGACCGTATTGGACAAGGCTTCTGGCACATCGCAGAATAATGCATTCATCTCCGCCGTAGTCTTAAACCATTCCTGCTTGGTATAGAGCATACGTTTAGGATCATCCAAATCCTTGCCAGTTGCCAGACAAATCAGGCGGTCATGTGCCTCGGCATTTTCCTCGTCCACAAAATGCACATCATTGGTACACACCACCTTAACATCCAATTTACGGGCCAACTGCAGCAGTCCCTCATTAGCCTGTACCTGCAGGGGGTAGGTCTCGTGATTCGCTCGGGGCACTGTGGCCTTATGGCGCTGAATTTCCAGGTAATAATCGTCGCCCCAGATTTCCTTGAACCATCGCACAGCCTGTTCCGCCTCGTCCATACGACCAGCCAGAATTTTCTTAGGAATCTCACCACCGATACAAGCAGAGCATACAATTAGTCCCTCATGATACTTTTTCAGCTCGTTCTTATCGGTTCGTGGGCGATGATAGAACCCATCCGTCCAGCCCTTAGAGACAATCTTTATCAGGTTGTGATAACCCTTTTCGTTTTTAGCCAATAAAATAAGGTGCCATCCACTTTTATCTTGGTCGTTGTTCTTGTCCTTATCGTACAATGTACGTCGTGCACAATACACCTCACAACCAAAGATAGGAATAAACAGTTTCCCTTTTAGCTGCGCAATCTCAACCTGCAGAGCGTCCTGTTCCTCGGCCGGGGCCGCTTTCAGTTTTTTCTTTAGTTCCTTGATTTGTTTGTTAATCGGACCGTTTTTTTTATTGGTCACATCAAAAAACTCTTTTATACCCATCATATTGCCATGGTCGGTCACAGCCATTCCTCGCATACCATCCTTTATGGCTTTGTCAACCAACTTGGAGATAGAGGCCTGGCCATCCAACAATGAAAACTGGGTGTGTACGTGCAGATGAACGAATTCTTCCATTCTATGTAATTTTGCCCCAAAGATAGTTGATTATCCCGAACCCTGCAAAGGTGACTGTTTAAAAAGTTGGTTTGGTAGCGCAAACAATGACAAAATGAGAATATTTAATTGTTTTTCTTTGCAAGATTGTTAATTTTACTCTACCTTTGCATGAAATATCTTCGAAGATGCTATGGGAAGACTCAAAAAAATAAGGAACGTACGCTTACATCATGAGGGCACAAAGACGCTAATCTACTCGTTGGTAGCATTGGCGGCATGCAATGCTTTCATCTATTATTTATTCCCACCAGTTGTCTTTTTTGTTATATTGGCTATCTGCAGCATTGTGTATCTGCTACTTGTCAATTTTTTCCAGTGTCCAATCCGTCGTTTCGAGTGCGAAGATACAACGGGTATTATTGTGGCACCAGCAGATGGGCACATTGTGGTCATTGAGGAAGTAGACGAAGAGGAATATTTTCATGACCGTCGATTGATGATTTCCATTTTTATGAGCATCACCAATGTCCATGCCAACTGGTTTCCCTGTGAAGGTGTTGTTACCAAAGTGGAACATCAGAATGGCCGTTTCCAAGCTGCTTGGTTGCCGAAAGCCAGCACTGAGAATGAACGGTCGATGGTAGTCATTAAAACCCTTGAAGGCATAGAGGTAATGGCTCGCCAGATTGCTGGCGCTATGGCTCGTCGTATTGTCACCTATGCCAAAGTGGGAGACGAATGTTATTTTGACGAACATATGGGCTTTATCAAACTAGGTAGCCGAGTAGATGTTTATCTGCCGTTGGCACTGAGGTAAAGGTAAAGATGAACCAGAAGACGGTGGGTAACCAAACCGTCATCGCAAAACTGAAAACAGAATAATGGCAAATTGCATAACCAAGAACATACCTAATATTCTAACCTGCTGCAATTTGATTGCGGGTTGTGTAGCTATTGCCTATGCTTTACGGGAGCATTTCAGTATGGCATTGGCCTTGATTGTTATCGGAGCCTTGTTTGATTTTGTGGATGGTATGAGCGCCCGGTTACTGAAAGTTTCTTCACCTATCGGTAAGGAATTGGATTCACTGGCCGACGTGGTAACCTTCGGAGTGGCTCCAGCTTCCATGGTGTTTGCTGTCTGCTCCAGCCGCTATGTGCTGTACCCCGAGGCATTAGGCGTCCTCAGTTATTTCTTGCCCTATCTGGCGTTTCTGCTGGCAGCCTTTTCCGCTATCCGCTTAGCCAAATTCAACCTTGATACGCGTCAGTCCACTTCGTTTATTGGTCTGCCAACCCCCGCCAATGCTCTGTTTTGGGCCTCATTGATTGTTTCCTATCAACGAGTATTCTATTCTCCCTTTGCTAATTATTGGGGTCTGGTTTTATTGTTAGGTGTTTGTATCTTTAGCTATTTCCTGGTAGCCGAGTTTCCTATGTTTGCCCTGAAATTCAAGAACCTGAGTTGGGAGGATAATAAGATTAAGTACATCTTCATGGGTGTGTGTATCATCTTATTGATAACTATGGGCATTAGTGGTATAGCAGCTTCTATCGTCTGCTATCTTTTATTGTCCGCCGTTACACAACAAAAATAAAAATGGGTGCTTTTGGTTGTCTGTTAAGCGGTATCCTTATCGCTTTCCTGATGGTATTATCGCTTGGCTTGACCCTGCTTCAGAAAATTCTTTCGCTACTGGGTATTCGTCTGCCTTTGGATAAACTGTTCCATTTGTATATGGGATCAAACAGTCGGTACGGAAAAGACAAGCAGTCGCCTCATCAAAGTAAGCCAACCTCCTCAACCACATCTTCAGTGACCAACAAGAAATCGCACTATGACGACAACGAAGGGGAGTATGTGGATTTTGAAGAAATCAAAGACTAACTGCTACTGTTCCAAACAAGCACTATCTTTTGGACTTGAAAAAACGCTGAAGAAGTTTGGCTGCCTCTTCAGCCCAAATACCAGTAAGCACGGTTGTCTTAGGATGCAAAGCCTTGGGAGCATACATCCGATACCCTCGTTTGTCA
>JAGHTY010000046.1 GCA_018065125.1 Candidatus Minthousia equi | reverse complement strand
ATTATTTTGCTATTCATATTCAAAAGTTTCGCCTTCTTCTTTTATGCACCAGAATGGAATGTTCTTCTCCTTGCAGAATGGTTCCATTCTCCAGGCACTTTCAAATCCACTGGCAACGAAGTGCATTGGGACAAACAGATTCACCTTAAATCGGTCGATAAACTGACGTGCACCAAGGGTATAGCCATTTCCTATACGTCCATCTACAGGAAACATCACAATATCAAACTTTTCTGTTATTTTCCGGATATCCTTCAGTTCACCAAGAAAGCGTTTTTCTTCGGCTACAGGATTAATGTACTCATCAAACTCATCTATTATCTCCGAGGTGTTGTCGGCTAGAAATCTGGCATACCAATTGCAGAGGTCACCAGCATGAAATATCCTTTTGGGGTTTGTTGATGACTCATCCATTAGGTCAATAACCCAGGAAACGCCACTATCATTGCTTCCGGTAGCAACTACTTTCAGGTGTTCTTTTTCCCAAACAGCACCTTTTGCCATCCACACGTCTGCCTCTTCATGAGTGCTCCTTCTGTGTTTCAGGATGTCTTTAGAAAGGATATAGGTAATGTTTGGAATACTATTCTTCCAATTGAAAATCTCTCTTGTGAAGTGATCTTCGTGAAAATGACTTGAAAATACATACACCTGTTTTGATGTGTGCTGGTATCTGCTCATTACATTGGCAGGATCCATCCAGTAATCAAATACCAGTACACATTGTTCTGTTTCAAGTACAAAGCCACTATGGAAGATATAGGTAAGTTTCATGATTATATGTCGTTACTGATTTCTGTAAACCTGCTGAATGTCCTTCCGTCTCTTGTTACCTTTTCGAAAAACATCTTTTCTGGTCGTAACCAATAGTTGTGGTCACCATAAAGGGCTTGGTAAACAACCACTCGCTCTTTTGTTTTTCCTTCGGTATTCTTACTATTCGTAAGATAAAGTTCAAGTTCGCTAGGTTCTATCATTTCTTCGTGCGTCAGTCCTGCATAAAATACTGATTTCACAAAACGATACTTGCCACCTTTAAAGTGCTGGAAAAAACGTTCCTCTGGTTGCTCGTAAGTCATCAGCATCTTCTCGATGAGAGGAACATACCATGTCTTTACTTCCTCTGCTGTAGGAGTGTGTCCGCCAGGGAAGTTGAAAACATTGTTGTAGTATTTCAGGAAAACAGGTTTGTAATGAGCCAAGGTATCCTGTTCACCAAAGATGCCCCAAATCTTATCTTTCCAGTAAGGATTGCTGTAGTTGAACTGTTCTTGCTGTACTTCCTCAAACTCCTTGATAAGGTCTTCATCAATTACAAAATCCTGTTTGCCATCCATTCGAGGAGCCTTATACTGATGCTCACCAATTCTTGGTTTCAGGAACTCTGTCATTTCTAGATGGGGATTACCAAGTAAAGCTGGTATTCCTACAATGGGAGCGATAATCTGCGCAAGGAATGAACCGTTGCTATTGCCTACCAATAGATCCGGTTTCTCTTTGTCGCAAAGCTGATGAATAAACTCAAGTGCCTCCTTCGGATGCATGGGCAGATCGGGAGTAAGCACCTGTGCTCTTCCTTTAAAAGCCTCTTTCATGGCATTTGCAGGAATACAACTACCACTTGCAAAGAATCCGTGCAAGAACAGAATTTTCTTCATATTTATATTTATTTCTCTAATTTTCAATGTATTAGG
>JAGHTY010000105.1 GCA_018065125.1 Candidatus Minthousia equi | reverse complement strand
TTGCTATCCTTAGGAATGATTTGCCTAAGTGGATGCAAAGAAAAGTCTGCCAGTCAGGAACAGGCGGTATTCGACCCAGATGCTCCTCAGATTGAGATTGGCGATAACATTGCCATTGCAAACACTCAGTATGGTAAGGTTCGCGGTTATATTCAGCGAGGTATCTACACTTACCTTGGCATTCCTTATGGTGCAAGTACTGCTGGCGAGAACCGTTTCATGGCTCCAAAAGAACCTCAACCATGGGAAGGCGTAAAAAGTACCATGTTCTGGGGAACAACTGCTCCACAGAATCTTGACCACACCTACGACAGCCCTGAGTATTCTTTCCGTGATCATTGGAATTTCTATGATGTTGGCGAAAATTGCTTGAGGTTGAACGTATGGACGCCAAAACTCGACAATGAAAAGCGACCTGTATTGGTATGGCTTCATGGTGGTGGTTATGTTGCAGGTAGCGGTATAGAGCAGGATGGTTACGATGGTGAAAACATCAGCCGTTACGGAAACGTAGTTTATGTTTCTATCAATCACCGACTTGGAACATTGGCATTTAGTGATTTCTCTGGCGTAGATGCCAAATTTGAAGAATCAGGAAACTGCGGTACTCTGGATATGATTGCTGCATTGAAGTGGGTAAAGAATAACATTGCCAACTTTGGTGGTGACCCAGAAAATGTAACCATCATGGGACAAAGCGGTGGTGGTGCAAAAGTTTGTACCATGGTAGCATCTCCTCTCACCAAGGGATTGGTTCACAAGGCAGTAGCACTTAGTGGAAACACTACTAGCGCTTTGAATCAGGACATCACCAAGGAATTAGGTAAGTTCATTGTGAAGGAAAGTGGTAAAACCATGGAGCAGTTGCAGCAGATGCCTTGGAGAGAGTACATGGATCTGGCAAATGATTGCGCAAAGAAGTTTGCAGAAACTCAGCAAGCAGGTAACATGCGTGGTTTCTTCGGTCCTATTGCCGATGGAAAGATTCTGCCAAAAGAAGGTTACTTCAAGGGTGAAAGCAGCAACAATATTCCTATGATTTTCTGTACAACTACTGCAGAATCAAGTGCTAGCTTCTTGGATCCAGAATTGGAAGGAGCAGATGCCAGCAAAGTTGTTAGCATGTTGCAGGAGAGATTGGGTGACAAGGCACAACAGGTTTATGATGCATATAATAAGGTATTCCCAAATCAGAAACCAATTGATGTCTTCAACTTGATTAACTCAAACCGTAGTAGAGTAATTGAAAGCATCAATGCCAAGGCACAGCAGGCAGCACCTGTATGGTTGGCATGGTTTAGCTGGTGTCCTCCTATTTTCGACGGTCGTGCAAAGGCATTCCATTGTCTGGATATCAGTTTCTGGTTCCTGAATACTGACAAGATGATTAGTCATACAGGTGGCGGCAAGCGTCCTCGCGATCTTTCTAAGAAAATGTGTGATGCCCTCTTGCAGTTCATGAAGACAGGTAAGCCTGATACTAAGTCATTACCAGAATGGCCTGAATATAAGGAGGCTGAGGGTGCAACAATGATGTTGGATGATGAGTGCAAGGTATTAAACGACCCTGATCGTGAGGCAAGAGCAAGTATGCAATAAACAACCTCTAATAGGAAAATGTTAGCTAGTTAACATTATAGTATCTACTTTTGACCGGCTTTAGTCTTAACTTATGACTAAAGCCGGTCTTAAGTTAAGTAAGTATTTAGATACAAGTATAACCTCCGTCAACAGGAACCATAATTCCGTTTACATAGCTTGACGCAGGAGCAGAAAGGAACAATGCTGCAGTATCCAGTTCACCCTCATTTCCATAACGCTCTTCTGGAATAGCATCTCTGGCGTATTCCTGGAACCAAGAGCTGTTAAGTGTTTCTTTAGTCAAAGGAGTAACAAAATAGCCAGGGCAAATACAATTGCAGGTAATTCCATACTTACCCCATTCTGCTGCCAATGCACGAGTTAAGTTCACAACACCACCCTTTGCTGCATGATAAGGAGATGCAGGTGCAATCTTGTTTCCTACCAAACCATACATGGAAGCAATATTGATAATTCTTCCGTATTTTGCAGGAATCATGGCTTCTTTTGCAACAGCACGAGCTACCTTGAATGAACCAAACAAGTCAATGTTCATTTCATTGGCAAACTGCTCATCAGTGATATCCTCGGCAGGAGCAACAGCACCTGTACCTGCATTGTTAATAAGGATATCAATTCTTCCAAAGTGTTCCATTACCTCCTTAACCATTGCATTAACATTATCAGTATTGGTAATGTCACAACGAATAGGATAAGTCTCTACGTAAAATTCATCAGCAAGCATTTTAGCCACTTCCTGCAGTTTCTCCAATCTACGGGCAATAGGTACAATCTTACACCCCTGACTGGCCAAAGCACGAGCCATCTGCACACCTAATCCTGTTGAACAGCCTGTAACTATCGCTACACGGTCTGTAAGGTCAAAATAATTTTTCATAGTCCTTTAATTAGTATTACCATATTCGCAAAATTATACTTTTGAATTGTCTTTTCCAAGAAAAAAGTTAATTAAATAGTACATCTCTACCATATTCCGATACATTTTGGATAGTGATGTAAAAAATATAGAGAAAACAACATTTAAATTCAAGGAAAAATGATGAGGTTAACAGATAAATATCTATCTTTGTGGTAAATCCTAATTAATAATTATAAAAATAATCAAAATGAAGCATTTATTCGTATCACTGCTGATGGCTCTAATGGTTTGGCCAATGCAGGTAAACGCTACACGATTGCTTGAACTGAAGGTCTTGGATAAAGACTACCTGATTGTTCATCTTCGTGATGGAGAAGTGCATTATCGTGACAACGGTACAGGTCCTAGTGCCTTCCGTGGACATGATTTTGCTGAGGGAGACGACACGCTAGTTGTATTTGGTAAGGCTTTAGATGCTAAGATTGCTGCCATGTTATCATCATGGACAATCTACTCTCCTACCGACAAGACTTATATCAATGGATTGCAACCAGTTGCAGTACATCGCAAGGCGAAGCCTATGAATACTGACCATACACTTACCAGCTTAAACGATCACTGGGTTTACTTGAAGTTGCCATCTTCAATGAAAGCCGGATGTAAATATCAGGTCAAACTAAGCAAAGACCTGAATGCAGAAGGCGAATCATGCGAGGTTGTATTTGACATCAACCAGTGCATGTCCGAGGCAGTTCACGTAAACATCATCGGTTATGTGCCATCTGCTCCTGTTAAGGCTGCAGATTTGTATCTTTGGATGGGTGACGGTGGTCAACGCGACTACAGCAGTTTCATCGGAAAGAAAGTATATTTATATAATGTAAAGACTGGCAAGCGTAAGCAGGTTGGCAAGGTTGGTTTCTGGAAGAAGGCATCAGACTTCAATTTGGAAGCAAACAAGAAGAACATGACTGGTTCTGACGTTTGGAATATCGACTTCAAGGAATCTGTTCCTGGTAGATATCGTCTGGTAGTTGAAGATGTTGGTTGTAGTATGGATTTCGATATCAAGAACGATGTTTACTATACACCTTACGCATACTCAATCCGTGGATACTATTACATGAGATTAGGTGAGGCTCCACGTCCTGACATCACTCCTATCCCTCGTCAGCCATTGTTCATTCCAGAAGTTGATCCAAAGGGATTTACTGTATATATTACCGACTTGCATCCATGGCATCCAGAATGGCGCAAGCTTCGTGGAGACGTTTGGGACGAGCCACACTTCAAACCAGCTTTGGAATCTATCTTCTGGAAGCATCGTGTTGCTGGAAACAAGACCAACACCATTGTTCGCGGTGGCCACTCAGACGCATTCGACTGGGACCGTCACATTGCTCACGTAAGTAATATCTATGATATGCTATTACCATATTTCCTAACTAATGGTGCTTTACCAGAGGATAATGTAGGTATAGCAGAAAGTGGAAATGGTATTCCTGACATCATTGATGAAGCACGTAATGAGGTGGATTTCTTCCTGTCAATCCGTGATGGAGAAGGATATAGCCAGGGTATCACTAACCCATCTGTAGAACATACAATTATGTATCAGGCTGGATGTACAACAATGGCAGCTTGGGCAAATGCAGCAAACTGTGCTATGATTGCAGATTGCTTCCGTATTGCCCAAAACGATAGCTTGAAGGAATACTATACTGCAGAAGCTATCAAGGCATTTAACTATGCTAGCAAGCAAGCAGACCTTCAATTGGATGAGCGCCAAGGTATTGGTAACGAAACCATGTTTGGTCGTGACTTTAAGCAGATGGCAGCAGCATTCTTGTACAATGTAACAGGTGATAAGCAGTGGGAAGACATCTTGGCAGCTGAAAGTATGGTAAAGAAAGACGATTCTCCAATCTTCACTCAGCATGATGGTTACCAGATCTGGGGTACTGCAGCATACTTGCATTGCCCACATGAACGTCATTATCCTGAATTGTACCAGCGTATGAAAAAAGCTGTTACCGCACAGGCTTATAGCAATAATGTCAACCACATGGAAAAGCGTCCATCACGTCGTACTGCTAACGACCCACGTTGGCAAACTTCAGAAAACATGCAGTTAGTTATGATTGCTCATAGTATTTCAAACAACAAGGCAGAGCGACAGCTGTTCGAAAAAAGCATGTGGATTGAAGCAGATTGGGGTTTAGGTCGTAATCCTTCTAACACTGTAGAAATGACAGGTTTAGGTGAACGCCATATTACAGATTGTTACACAACCGGTCGTAACGATGGTACTCCAGAATCTCATCCAGGACAAACACCATTCAATGGTACCGAAACTTGGTCACCTGGTCACAATGGTGGTGATGCACGTGTAATTCTTGCTTACTGCTATCCTGCATGGGATACTAACATTTGGCCATCACAGGAATCATTCTTTAACCAGCGTTATTTCTGGGTAAACGGAGAGTTCACTCCTCGTGAGACCATGCGTGGAAAGATGGCATTACTAGGTTACTTGAATGCATTGACAAAGTAAATAATTCCCTAGAAAGTCAATAACGGACAACTATCATGGTAGTTGTCCGTTTCTTATTCACATAACATTGTAACTTCTGATTTTGTTATAATTTGTTTTATAGATGATTCAGTGGATATATGATATGCATACTTAGGAAAAGAATCATCATACATCAAAACATTTATAATTTGTTCCATAGTTGCGCAAGTAGGTAGGTCAGCATGTTTAATTGACGAAAGGATTATTGTACCACCAAACCATTCTGTTTGTGGCAATTCTCCATCTATTGCATAGAAATTTGATAAATAACAATCTGATATTTCTACAACACCGAGAGTAAGAACTTGTGTTCTTGAACAAACAATGCGATTTGCACCTATTCGCCTCATTGTAGTATAGCTGGTCGTGGACTTTGATGTTTTCTTTCTTCAATACGTTTTTGGCGAACAATACGCATCGAATCTGGATTTAAGCGTTTTGAAACCTTCTCTGGAAGTGCAATTTCTTCTGCTTTATTATTAACTGAATTGCTACTTGAAGGTTCTTCAACTTTTAGAATAGCAGGTCCACTGCTTGCAGGAATAAAATCATCTGGTTCTTGAGAAGACTTACTATTATTTGTATTACTAGATGTATGGTTTTCTGTATGAATCTTATACATGGAAATATTGTCCAAAATTACAGGATCATTTTTCTTGCTATTCATTACGATAAATCCTGTAACCTTTTTAATATTTAAAGCCGAATCAGCACGTTGCTGCATAATCATCTGCATATTTCCAGCACATGTTCTCACCTGTGATGAAACAGAATCATTTTCATATATAATAACCATGCCTACAGTAAAGTTAGTAGAATAATCCGATTTTGGATTCTTCAAGAGATGAACACCCATCTGAAGTCGGAAATTATCATGTTGATGAAAAGATGTATCTGCATCTATAGAAAAAGTATAGTTGTTTACCATTTCAGAAGATGCTAAGTATATCATTCTGTGTCCATTCCAAATTTCTGTAGTATCTCCATTTTCAGAAAATTGCATTGCGTTATCGCTGTTTCTCTTGCCTGAGAAACCTAACTTTTCTGAAGCTTCTGTAAATCTTTTATCCAGATTCTCATAAATATGTTTGAGATCTGTCATATGGTGTGCATACCAGTTAAATGAAGAATCCAGCTGATCCTGTGTTATATTATGTTTCTTGTAGAAAGCATCCATATAAGCAGAAGTATTACCGCTATGACTATTTCCCATTGCCTGAGCTAAATGATAGTCATATAATGCATCTTCCATCTCCCCTGGAGCTAACACATAATCAGGACGTTTGTCCTTGCTGCACGAAAACAACAGGGATACAAACAAGAAACCAATAATATATAGGATACTATAACGCATTAAAATGCTTACTTAGTGATTTTGGATAACCAATGAGCAGACCTATAACACCTAAAGTAATGCTTGCATCAGCAAAATTAAAGATTGGTCCAAAGAATCGGAAAAGATCTCCTCCTACAAATGGAACCCACTCTGGCCAATGAAACTCGAATAATGGGAAATAAAACATATCTACCACCCTACCATGTAGAAATGATTGATATCCATCACCTAATGCTACAAACTGAGCAACTTGCGTATGGGTACTCTCCGAGAAAATCAATCCATAGAACATACAATCTATGATATTACCAGCAGCACCAGCCACAATCATAGCCATACAAACAATAAAACCCGTCTTTGCTACATTCTTAACACATTTATAAATAAAGTAAACGATAGCAAAAACTGCAGCAATGCGGAATAGAGTTAAGAACAACTTACCAATAAACTCTATTCCAAACGCCATTCCATTATTCTCGGTAAATGAAATGTAAAACCAATCAAAGATACGTATTGAATCATGAAGGGGCATGTTTGTCTTAACCAAGATTTTAATGATCTGGTCAATCAAGAGAACCCCAATCACGATTCCCCACGTAATGTACAATTGTTTTTTTCTTAATTCCATTAAATTAATGTTTTGGCATACTCTTTGCCTCAATACTCAATGTTGCATGAGGTACTGCCATTAAACGACCCTTTGGAATTAACTTGCCTGTTACGCGACAAATTCCATAAGTCTTGTTCTCAATACGGACCAATGCAGCTTGCAATCCACGAATAAACTTTAGTTGGCGTTCTGCCAATGCTTGAGTTTCTTCTTTAGACAGAGTACAAGAGCCTTCTTCCAAATTCTTGTAAGTAGGCATTGTATCTTCCACATCATTACTATCGGCATTCATTAGATTTGCCTTCATTGATTCATAATCTCGTTTCGCAAGTGCTAGTTTTTCCTCAATTACCGCCTTGAACTCCTGAAGTTCTTCATCGGTATAACGCGTTTTTTCTTCAGACATATTTGTATAAATGTAGGTTATGCTTTTGTAATATTAACTGGCAACTTAAAGTCATCAAACTCAAGTTCTACAGAATCTGCTACATTATCAGTTATAGTAAGTTCTGTTGCTAATACCTGACCACAGATATATTCCTTGAATGACGCTACAGCTTCATCCAACTGATCACAATGAGCCATTACAACCTTAATGCGATCTGTAATCTCCAAACCACTGCTCTTACGCAAATTCTGCAAGCGGTTAACCAATTCACGAGCCATACCTTCCTTACGCAATTCTTCAGAGATCTGAATATCAAGCGCTACAGTAAAGATGCCTTCATTGGCAACCTGCCATCCTGGAATATCTTCGCAAAGGATGCTTACATCTTCTGGTTCTATGGTTATTGCCTGACCATCAAGGGTAAGTTGCATCTGTCCACTCTTCTCAAATGCATTAATATCTTCTGTACCAACAGCTTCTACTAATGCTGCAACAGCCTTCATTTGCTTACCAAATTTCTTACCCATTACACGGAAATTACACTTGGCCTTCTTGACAACAGGCATTTCGCTACTATCATCAACAAAGTCTATTTCCTTAATATTGGTTTCGTTCTTGATAATATCCTGTAAACTGATGATGCCTTCACGGATTTTCTTATCCATGATAGGCAGAATCACCTTCTGAAGTGGTTGGCGTACCTTAATATTTACTTTCTTACGCAATGCCAAAACAATTGAGGTAATGTTCATTGCATAATCCATAACAGTTTCCAAGTCCTTGTTAACCAAAGACATTTCTGCAACAGGGAACTTAGCCAAATGTACACTTGTTTCACCTTCATGCAAATCCAGATATAACTGATCAGCAAAGAATGGTGCAATTGGAGCCATTAATCTACTTACAACATCCAAACAAGAGTACAATGTTTGATTTGCAGCTACATCTCCATTCCAGAAGCGTGAACGATTCAAACGAACATACCAGTTAGACAACTTATCAGAAACAAAATCCTGAATTGCACGTCCTGCTCGAGTTGGTTCGTAATCATTGAATGCTTCTGTAACATCTGAAACCAAAGAGTTAAGAGCACTGATAACCCAACGGTCACTTAACTCACGTTCTGATACCGGAATTTCCTCTTCCTCACCAGTAAAACCATTTACATTGGCATACATGGCAAACAAAGAGTATGTATTATATAAGGTACCAAAGAACTTACCAGAAGTTTCCTTTACACCTTCTTCATCAAACTTCAGGTTATCCCAAGGAGCACTATTGGTAATCATATACCAGCGCAATGGATCGGAACCATATTTCTCAATTGCACCAAATGGATCAACAGCATTGCCTAATCGCTTAGACATTTTTGAACCATTCTTGTCAAGTACAAATCCATTTGATAATACTGCCTTATATGCTACACTATCAAAAATCAGTGTAGCCAAAGCATGAAGGGTAAAGAACCAGCCACGTGTCTGGTCAACACCTTCTGCAATAAAGTTAGCAGGATAAACCTCACGGTTATCAAGAATCTCCTTGTTCTCAAAAGGATAATGAACCTGAGCATATGGCATTGCACCAGAATCAAACCAAACATCAATCAAGTCGGTTTCACGCTTCATTGGTTTACCACTTTCGCTAACTAGCACGATATCATCTACATATGGACGATGCAAATCAATCTTGTCATAATTTGCCTTGCTATAATCACCAGGAACAAAACCCTTATCCTTGTATGGGTTACTGCTCATGATGCCAGCAGCAACTGACTTTTCAATTTCATCCCACAACTCCTGAATACTACCAATACAGATCTCCTCACGAGTTTCTGCATTTCTCCAGATAGGAAGTGGAGTACCCCAGTATCGACTACGACTCAAGTTCCAATCATTCAGGTTTTTCAACCACATACCAAAACGACCGGTACCTGTACTTTCTGGTTTCCACTGAATTGTCTGGTTTAATTCAACCATACGATCTTTGCACGCAGTACTTTTGATAAACCAACTATCCAATGGATAGTAAAGAACAGGTTTATCTGTACGCCAGCAATGAGGATAGTTGTGAACATGCTTCTCAATCTTGAAAGCTGTTCCTTCCTGTTTCATTTCCAAACAGATGGTAACATTCAAATCTTCAGTCTTCTCTGCAGTCTTCTGGTCATATTTACCACCTTCATTAAAACGAGGATCGTATGCATTCTTTACGAAATCACCAGCATGCTTTGAATAACCTTCCTTATTAACGCACTTGTTTACAAATTCCTCTGCACAATCCTCTAAAGTATAATACTTACCCTGAAGATCAACCATAGGACGAGTTTCACCAGCCTTGTTGATCATGAACAGATGAGGGATACCTGCATCCTTAGCAACCTTAGCATCATCAGCACCAAAGGTTGGAGCAATATGAACAATACCTGTACCATCTTCTGTTGTTACATAGTCACCAGGTATTACACGGAAAGCCTGCTCACTCATTTCAATGAATGTATCATTACCCATTGAGAACTGCTTCTCTGGATGTGCAGCTACATATTCCTGAACAAATGGTGCAGCCAAGTCGTCAACCTTTTCTACTGGTTTTACCCACTGCATCAACTGCTGATATTTCATACCAACCAAATCAGATCCCTTGAAGTGACCAACAATACGATATGGCAGATTCTTACCATCTACCTTATCAAGGTCTAAGGCTTCCATCTCAGTCAAAGAAGTATATTCCTGACCTGAAAGATAGGCTTTCAAGCGAGCTTCTGCCAAAATAACTGTTACCTTGTCTCCATTATATGGATTAAAAGTCTGAGCAGCAACATAGTCAATATTTGGTCCTACACAAAGTGCCACATTTGAAGGCAAAGTCCATGGTGTGGTAGTCCAAGCCACGAAACAAGGTGTACCCCACTCTGTCAAAGCTGCATCCTGGCAACCAACCATCTTGAACAAACCTGTAACGGTTGTATCCTTAACATCACGATAGCAACCTGGCTGGTTCAATTCATGGCTACTCAAACCCGTACCTGCTGCAGGAGAATATGGCTGAATGGTATAA
The DNA here is from genome assembly GCA_018065125.1 of Candidatus Minthousia equi. Classification (GTDB taxonomy): domain Bacteria; phylum Bacteroidota; class Bacteroidia; order Bacteroidales; family Bacteroidaceae; genus Minthousia; species Minthousia equi. The sequence continues at coordinate 7,208 of JAGHTY010000105.1, read as the reverse complement.
CCCTTATATAACAAGCCTTTTCCATACAGTTGTTTCAACAACCACCAAAGTGTTTCAATGTAACTATTTTCATAGGTAATATAAGGATTTTCAAGATCCACCCAATATCCCATCTTGTGAGTAAGGTCGGTCCATTCCTTTGTATATTTCATTACCTCCTTACGGCAGGCAGCATTGTATTCATCAACAGAAATTTTCTTGCCAATGTCTTCTTTTGTAATACCCAATGCTTTTTCTACACCAAGTTCCACAGGCAATCCATGGGTATCCCAACCAGCTTTACGCTTTACCTGGAAACCTTGCATTGTTTTATATCGGCAGAATGTATCCTTAATAGAACGTGCCATAACATGGTGAATGCCAGGCATACCATTTGCAGATGGAGGACCTTCAAAGAAGACAAATGAAGGGCATCCTTCACGTTCTGACATACTCTTATGGAACAAGTCTTTCTCATCCCAACTATTCAAAACAGATTTATTTACCTCAGAAAGGTTCAATCCTTTATGTTCAGCAAATTTCTTTGTCATATATGGATGTATTAATTTCGATAATAGTTTTATGGCGCGCAAAAATACAAAAAAAATCCTACACTGCGAAAGGTTTTCGCAATGTAAGATTATAATTTTATAAACCTTAACCTTATATAAGGTTTAGCCTATTTTGCATCCTTGATAAAATCAGATGGCAAACAACCATACTGCATCTTAAAGTAGCGAGAGAATTGCTTGCTTGAATAACCTACAGAATACGCTACTTCAGAAACGTTTGTCTTTCCTAACAAACTATATCCTCGCTTTATACGAATGGTACGGATGTATTCCAAAGGAGAAAGACCTGAGATAGCCATAAGTTTCTTATATAGATTACCTCGAGTCATACCAATTTCAGAACTCAATTGTACAACAGAGAAATTGGCATCTTGCATATTATCCTCAATGATTTGATTAGTTTTCTGGATAAATTCCTCATCAAGTGAACTTACGGTTATCTTACTTGGTTCAACTTTAATATTAGTAATAATGTCTGCACGATTCTGGCGAATTCTACCTAAAATGCGTTCAATCTTTAATTTAAGAATATTCAAACTATATGGTTTTGTGATATAATCATCTGCACCATCACGTAAACCAGTTATGATATTCTCCTCTGTTGATTTAGCAGAAAGTAATACCACCGGAATATGCGAGAATTGAATATCTTTCTTGATAAAATTACACAATTCCAAGCGATTCATTCTTGGCATCATGATATCACTCACAACGATATTGACATCGTTCTGTCTCAAGACACTAATTGCATCCTTTCCATCTTCTGCTGTCAACACATTGTAGGTGTCATTCAAGCTTCTTTCCAAGAATCCTCTTGAATCAGCATTATCTTCTACAATCAAAAGGGTTATCTTATTGTCTTTTGATTTAACTGTAATTTCTTCTTCCTCAACCTCTTCTACAAGATTCTGAGAGTTTGCAACAGGTTTCTCTTCTGTATCTGTAGCAATATTCTGAATTGGCATGAGTATGGTAAATACAGAACCACATGGATGATTATCCTCTACAGTAATGGTACCACCATGAAGTGATACATACTCCTTCACGATATGCAAGCCAATACCACTTCCTTCGTATTCACCACCATGGCCTTCCTGGAAGAATCTGTCAAAGATGATTTGCTTATTCTTATCAGCAATACCAATACCCGTATCAGCAACTTGCAGTTTCAACATCTGCACACCCTTTTCGCTTTCCGTACCTACCTGAACTTTTACGCTTCCATGGTCTTGGTTATACTTATAAGCCAAACAAGCTGCAGCTCTACCCTAATCTTGTTTTCAATATTGCTATTCAATATTTTCTCTAATGGAGCAATGATAAGTGTAAGAGGTGTTTTTAGGTCATGACTGATGTTGGTAAAGAACTTTATCTTCTTTTCCTCGATTTCATACTGTTGCTTCAACTCCATCTCAAGTTTTTGCTTTTCCATATCTTGCTTTTGCTTGCGTTTGATATGCTTGAAATACAGAAATATCAAAGTAGCAGCCAAGAACAAATAGAAAAGATTTGCCCAAGCAGAACGCCAGAAAGGAGGTCGTACAATAATATCGATGGTTGAAACATCACTATATTTCACACCTTGAATCTCATATCTAACCTCCAAAGTGTAATGTCCTGGGGATAAACCATGTAAAGACACATAATCATCAGGAATACGAACCCATTCATCCTTTCTTTCCTTGATACGATACATAAACTTGATTCTCTGCGAACTTCCAGGAATCATTGAAGAAAGGAAAAGAGTTATATTATCATCATGATTTATTTTTATTTCCGTGGCTACGGAAATATTTTCCTGTATGTACGGATTATCCTCTGTAGGAGATTGAAGCACTTCATTAATATACAAAGTTGTAAACATTGTTTTACCAGAATGTATTTCTGGTATAACCTTATTAGGGTAAATCTCAGTATAACCCTTGAAATCACCTATCAGGCACAAACCACTCTTGGTTCTACATGAGGCATTATTAAAATAATGTGCATCTCCTAAACCATCATCAGCAAAATAGGAGAAGCACTGAAATCTTAACTCTTCTTGATTTTGAGGAAGAATAGATATCTTGATAATTCCATTGTCAGAACTTGCCCAAATGTTTTGGTTCTCATCTTCAACAAGTGAACGGATGTAGTTATTTGTATAACCATCACCTACCGAAGCCTTATAAACAGCATTCTTCTGAGATGCATAGACAAAAGCACCATTTCGTGTACCCATCCATACCAATCCACGACCATCAACAATCAATGAAGTTATGAATTCATCTGCAAGTTTATCAAGTATTACCTTTGGTGTTGCAAACTTATGATTTGTAATATCATATACATAACATCCAGAACTTGTACCCACAAATAGTTTGTCGTTGTCAACAGCAAACGAAAGAATACTATTCGACCTCATTTCTGAGTTATAATTGGTAATATTTGATACAGAACCATCAGGCGTAATTTTAACGAATCCGTTATTCTGGGTTCCAAGCCAGACATTACCTAAATTATCAGATGCCAAACACTTAGCATATGCTATTACAGACTTCAATTTTGGATCAGGAACTATAAAGGGTTCAAACGATCCATTGGTAAATCTTGATACACCTTCACCGTACGTTCCTGCCCATAAGTTTTGTTTTGAATCCAATGTCATACAGGTAATGATATTGGATACTGTCTTTCCATTTTGCTGATTATAATATGTCTTGGTTCCATTAGGTGAAATCATCATGATACCAGAACCATCAAATCCCATCCATAGGTTACCAGAATTGTCTTCAAGTATGCAGCTCACATCCTCATTTTCACCTGTACTTACCATATTAAATAAGGTGTTACCTAAACTTGCAAAAGCTACACCCAGTTTTCCTGAGCCAATCCACATCTTATTATTATCATCTTTGTAGAAACAATTGATATGACTTCCAAGAGATGAGAACACATTAACCTGTTGACTTTTGAATGTCTGCTCATTTTCTGCATTAAGTGAACAAACATACACACCTTGGTTTTCGGTTGCAAACCACATGTTTCCATCGTCATCACTTATCAATGATGAGATGATAAACTTATCCATGAACTTGGTCAAAGGAGATTCTATCCATCGGTGTTCATTTATATAATAACACTTTGGTCTGTTTGACACAGAGTGTGCAGTATAAATCCAGAGATGATTGAGATAGTCAATATAAATATGGTGATGCTGCTGCATGGAAGGTAAGAGCATACGGTGGTACAGATTACAACTGTAACGCAGATGCCCTTGATGGAGATGATGGCTTGAAATATCTAGAAATTAACATCAAGGAAGACGGTAATCTGTATGAAAACATCGACCAACAGCACTTGCTGTTTACCGGTGAGAAGTATACTCCAAAGAAGATTTACTACTTCAAGTAAAAAAAGATGTTTATGAACAATAAATATTATAGAACATAAATTTTCACATTTACTGTATTTTACCGTGTAAAATTTTCATCGTGTTCCAGGGTCCGTGAGGATACTGGAACACACTTTTTTATACCTTTATTGCACTATATGGATAGAATGTTGTAATTTTGCAGCGTATTTAGCAGAAGTGCAAAGAATGAATGCAAACCAACCTATAGCCGCCTTGTTTGATTTAGACGGTGTAGTATTCGACTCAGAACCACAATACTCCAAGTTCTGGGGAGAGATGGGACGTATTTATCATCCCGAAATAGAACACTTTGACCAAATAATCAAGGGTTCTACCCTAACCCGAATCTTCAATCTGTATTTCCCAGATACTACTATTCAGGAAACCATCGTGAAACAGTTGAACCTGTTTGAACACGATATGCCCTACGAATACATTCCTGGTGTTTACGACTTTTTATTAGAGCTGAAGAAAAAAGGTATATATACAGCCGTAGTAACAAGTTCCAACCAGATAAAGATGCAAAGCGTTGCCGAGCAGCATCCTGAATTCAAGAGTTTATTTAACCGTATTCTTACATCAGAGGACTTCTCTGCATCTAAGCCCGATCCAGACTGTTACCTATTGGGAGCAAGAGTTTTCAATGCACCCTTAGAGAACTGCATGGTATTTGAAGATTCTATCAGTGGAATAAAAGCTGGTATGGCAGCCAATATTTATACTGTAGGCCTATCAACCACCAATCCACACGAAACAATAGCACCTATGTGCAATCACGTAATTCCTAACTTTGAAGGATTTACGGTAGAAACAATGTTAAACCTTTTAAAATAGATATTTATGGCAGGTTATATTACTGGTGACAACCGAAAGGTAACAACTCACCGTTTGCTTGAAATGAAACAGCGTGGCGAAAAGATTTCCATGCTAACATCTTATGACTATACCACAGCAATGATTGTTGACGAAGCAGGCGTAGATGTAATATTAGTTGGCGATTCTGCATCAAACGTAATGGCAGGAAACATGACCACTGTGCCAATTACCCTTGACCAGATGATTTATCATGCCAAGAGTGTAGCAAGAGCCGTAAAACGAGCATTGATTGTTGCCGACCTTCCTTTTGGTACCTATCAGGCAAGTGAGTTTGATGCCGTAGAGAATGCTATCAAGATGATGAAGATTAGCCATGTTGATGCTATCAAGATTGAAGGTGGTGAAGAAATCCTGCCAGCTGTAAAGAAGATTCTGGCTGCAGGTATTCCTATCTGTGGACATTTAGGACTTTGTCCACAAAGCATCAATAAGTATGGTACATACGCAGTTCGAGCAAAAGACGATGCAGAAGCAGAGAAACTGATACGTGATGCTCATTTATTGGAAGAAGCAGGTTGTTTTGCCATTGTATTGGAAAAGATTCCTGCCGACCTCTGTAGTCGAGTTGCCCAGGAACTTACTATTCCAATCATTGGCATTGGCGCAGGTAATGGTGCTGACGGTCAGGTACTGGTTGTAGCCGACATGTTAGGCATGACTCAGGGATTCAAGCCACGTTTCCTTCGTCAGTACGCCGACCTGCACACCGTAATGACCGATGCTATCAGTCATTATGTTGAGGATGTGAAGAACTGTGATTTTCCTAACGACAAAGAACAGTACTAAATGCAGCAGAAGCTTTGGTCAAAGAACTTTTCATACTTGTGTGTAGCAAATCTGCTACTCACAAGTTCAATATACATGCTCATACCTGTGCTACCCGTATGGTGCGTTCAAAATGGAATGAACGTACAAGAGGCAGCATGGATTACAGCATTGTCACTGATTAGTTTCTTTGGTCTTGGACCTATCTGTAGCTATCTACTCGATACTTACAAACGCAGAGATGTCTGCCTTATATTTACCCTAATAACCTTATTGGTTACAGGCGTAATAGGATGGGTTGCACTCCCCTTCATTGCCATAGTAGGCTTACGAATACTACAAGGTATGGCATATGGCATGGTAAAGATGTCATTAGGCAGTGGCTTGGTGATTGACCTTACTCCTTCTGAATTCAGAACTGTAGGCAATTACTCGTTTAATTCATTTGGACGAATGGCAATTTCTGTAGGTCCATGCCTAGGCATGTTTTTCCTGATGCATCTGCCTTTACAATATGCCTTCTACGCTTCAATTGCATTGGGATTAATTGCCATGTTCCTTATCCTTATGCTTCAGATCCCCTTCAGGGCTCCTCTTGAACCAGCCATGTTCTCTACAGACCGTTTCTGGCTGAAGAAAGGATCATTACATTTCTTCGTGGTAATCTGCTGTACTTTGGCAATGGGTGTATTATTGGTATTACATTGCACGATACAATTCTATGCCATGCTAATGGTTGGCATGCTATGTTCTACAATCATTTCAAAAGTAGTATTCAAGGAAGCCGACCCTAGAGCAGAGGCAGTGACAGGAATGATTCTGCTTGTAGCAGTATTCATTTTGCTATTGATAGACCCTTGGGAAGAAATAGAACGTATTGTAGCAGTATTGGCAGGCATTGGCATCAATCTATGCACATCACGCATCTTATTATGTCTTTTACGTAAGGCAGAACATTGTGAACGCGGTTCTGCTAACTCAACTTATCTGGTAGCGTGGGAAGTTGGTTTAGGACTTGGTATATTCCTTACCCTCTTTGTAAATCCAGAACACATCTCCACTTGCCTATTTTTAGGATTAGGCGCAATCTGTACCGGAATAATCTCCTATCTTGTGTATCACAAGACTCACGAAGCACTTTAGGCTTAAACACAATATACGTTTAATACTAAACGGGGTGCGTACTTAAGCCTAAGTACGGCAGTACTTACAGAGAAAGTACTCGAGTACTAACCATATAAGTACTGCAATACTCACTAGGTGGTACTGGTACTTTAGTTAAATAAAAGGTATTGGTTAAACAACTGTTCTTATCTTTTATAGAATACCTACCTTAAGGATAATAGACGACCAGCTCTAAGGATAATAGACGACCAGCCCTAAGGATAATAAATGCATAACGCCATAGACAATAAGGGGCAAAAAAAGAACACATCTTAAAGATGTGTTCCTATCGTGAGCGGAAAACGAGGCTCGAACTCGCGACCCCAACCTTGGCAAGGTTGTGCTCTACCATCTGAGCTATTTCCGCAATTCATCGAGTGCTTTTAATAACTCTGCAAACTTATTTCGTTTTGCGGTTGCAAAGGTACTACTTTTTTCTATATCTACAAGCAAAATAC
>JAGHTY010000161.1 GCA_018065125.1 Candidatus Minthousia equi | reverse complement strand
TCACAAGATTGTAGTAGGCTCCGTGCCTTGCCGTGAGCGTTTCATGGTTTCCTGTCTCAACCACACGTCCCCTGTCTAGGACAATTATCTGATGAGCATGCTTCACGGTGCTCAGCCTATGTGCCACAACCACCACGGTGCGTCCCTTGAAAAACGTGTTCAGGTTCTCCACAATCATGCGTTCGTTCTGTGCATCCAGGGAATTGGTCGCTTCGTCAAGAAAAATAAAATCAGGATCTTTATAAACTGCGCGTGCAATGAGGATGCGCTGTTTCTGTCCCTGGCTAAGTCCTGCTCCGTCTCTTCCTATTATTGTGTTGTATTTAAGCGGAAGCAACTCGATGTAGTCTTTCACATTTGCCATCTTGGCAGCATGTTCCAGTCGTTCCATGTCTATGTAGTCATCGCTAACGGCAATGTTGTGGGCTATCGATTCAGAAAAGATAACACCATCCTGCATCACCACCCCACATTGCCTACGCCACCACTTCAGGTTATATTCCGCAAGGTTTCTGCCTTCAAGCTCAATTTCCCCTGCCGTGGGTGAATAATAGCCAAGCAACAGCTTTACTAGAGTGGTTTTTCCACTCCCAGAAGCACCCACTATGGCGGTAACCTTGCCTTGGGGGATATGAAAGCTGATATCTTCCAGTGTATTGTCAAGAGCATGAATGTCATACTTAAAGCATAGGCCATTTACAGATATCCCCAAGGAATCATTCTCAAATGCAGCCCTTGTCCTGCTCTGGTCATCCTCGTTGTCACTATCATGTATCTCGTTGATACGTTCCATACTTATCTTCACGTCCTGAAGTGAATAGACAAATCCCATCAGCTGATCGATGGGACCATTCAGTTGTCCGATGATATATTGCACAGCAAGCATCATTCCCAGTGTAAGGCTCCCGTTTATCACAGCTGTAGCTGATACCACGGTAATCACGGCATTCTTCACCTCGTTTATAAGAATACTTCCTGCTTCCTGGGCTTGCCTAAGCTTAAGACTTTTCATCTGCACCTTGTAAAGACATGCCTGTACATCCTTCCATTCATTGCGCCGGCGCTGTTCACACCCCTGAAGCTTTATTTCTTGCATTGACGTAACAAGCTGGTATGTCTTATTGCTATTAATTGCCTGCTGCTCAAACAATTCATAGTCCAGAACCTTTCGCTTATGTAAAAACAGTACTATCCATCCGCCATATAGCATGCTTCCTGCCAAGAATATCAGGAATATCAACCTGTTATATACGCACAGTACGCAACCAAACACAATGAAGCTTATCATTGAGAAAGTTATGTTGAGCGACTGCTGGGTAAGGAACGAATCAACACGTGAATGGTCGCCCATTCGCTGCATAAGGTCACCCATCTGCTTCGTGTCAAAGAAGTACATGGGAAGCTGTAGCAGTTTTGAAAGGAAATCACTCACCAGTGAAATGTTGACCTGCATGGAAATGTGCAGCAGTAACCATCTTCTTACAAAATCCATTATTGCTCGGCTGAAGGTAATAGTGAACTGTCCGAGAAGAACCAGCCAAATAAAGCCCACATCCTTGCTTTCTATACCCACGTCAACTATGGATTGAGTCAGAAAAGGAAGCAGCAGCTGCAATGCACTTCCTGCCAGCAGGCAAAGTATCACCTTAATGAATGCCTTGCGACAGTGGGCAATGTATTTCCACAGAAAGGAAAAGGTTTGTCTTGGCGCCATAGCCTCATCAGGATGCTCGTAAAAACTGGCAGTTGGCTCAAGCAGCATGGCAATGCCCTGCAGTTCCTGGTCCATGGTTATACAAATCCAGTTCTTCTCAAATTCTTCTCTGCTGTAACTCAGCAGTCCCTTTCCTGGGTCGGCTATATAATATTTCCTTGCCTTATTTACCTTGTATAATACTACGAAATGGTTCTGGTTCCAGTGAAGAATACAGGGGCGTTCAATTTGTGTTAGCTGTTCTAGGGTAAGCCTTACACTGGCAGTTTGCAATCCCAGCGTCTTGGCAGCATCTGTCAAGCCCTTCAGGGACACGCCCTCTGACGTGGGCTTGCAGTAGCGCGAAAGGGTGTTCTGGGTATATGTCTTCCCATAGTATCTGCATATCATGGAAAGGCATGCCACGCCACATTGCATACTGTCGTGCTGCTTTACAAACTGTATCTTCATGCTTATCTGGTGATGGATATTCCTGATTCTTTACAATCGGCAAGGTGGCAAACAGCCGGAAATGATTTCTATCAATGAAGGTGAAGGACACAAATATTTAAGGGTACATTCTGAGCATAATTCGCTATGTAACTCTCTTGTCATATACCACTCGGATGCTGGTCTTTCACATTCTAAACGAGATGCCTCTTCCCAACAGTTTTCTTTGTGTATGCTTGATAAAACTACTCTTCCTGATGGAGATACGATATTGCCATTATTCTGTAATTGCAGTTTTCCAAAGAAATTTGTGTTAATCAACATGTGACGAAATATTCCCGATTTTGATATCTCTTGCAGCAAAACATCTTCTTTCTTGTATGAAATTAATGAAGACACAAAAGAACTATTGCTGCCTGTATAACAAGGTGTGATGACTATAGGAAAATCGGGAGAGAAAGAGTCCTGTAATTGCGAAATACGTTCATATTCCTTTTCACTTTTTACATCAGCAAATATCACAAAGTTCCCTGTATATTTGTTCTTAATCTCAAGGCACATATCTTTTGTCCACCTTCCAGATTTGACATAGAGAGTCTTTATGAGAGGGATAGCTGACACAACGAAATCTGTATGTTTTACGAATAGCTCGTATGGAAGATTTAACGATATCGTGTATTCTATGGCTGAGAGCTCCCTTAAAAAAGAAATCAAGTTGTTCTGTTCTGTAGGACTACTTGTTGGTGTCATTTCAATGCTTATTGCAGGTTTCCGATAAATAAACTCATTAAGGCTATTTAGAATAACATCTTGGTCTACCTCCATGCCATAATGTATCGTGATATGATTAAGATATGAAATGTGGCAAAATGTTTTGTTTTCTTTTCGTCTGCTGATTTCCGATTGGATATTTGGAATGGGAGGAAGACAAATTGGCCTATCTTTATGATTGTTAGTAGAAATTTTATATCCTCCGCACGTACTCATCTCCAATCTGGTTAAAAAACTTCTAACCGAATCATCTTCGCAAACTCGTTCTTCTACTTCTATACAGTACAAACTGCCTACGTTTGATAAACTGCAAAGAATTTCTTTTAGGTATCCATCACAATTGCCCAGAATCGATTCCCGAGTTATTGTATTGAAAACCAAGAAAGAATCCTCCTCAACCCAAACGAAAGTATCACTGTTTAAGTAAACCCAAAATTTTATCATATTGATTTCCTATTTTATAACAGTCTCATTCATAATTCTTTGATAGATGCTAGGATGAGAAAGAAGTATCTGCTTGTATAACTCTTCCACTTTCTTGTTTGTTGAAAAAGAAATGCATTTACCACTTTCACGGAACTGGTCATCCTGAAAAACACAATGTAAACAAGCCTGTTTGTAATCACATCTAACGCATTGAGAGGAAAGTTTTTTGTAATATCCATTGTATATATTAGCTATTTGCTCAAAACTTATTTCTAGGTGATTATTCTCTATTCTTCCTAGACAATTGTTGTGAGAAATTCGCTCGCATGGTAAAATTAGTCCTCTTGCGGTTAGGAACACTTTCTTTGTAAAGGGAAGACAAGTTCCGCTAGGAAATGCTCCTTCTTTGATGCTTTCTCCTAGCATTAAGGAATTTAGATCTTTGTACACATTTCCGGAATTATTGAAGATGTGAGATGTTAACTGCGTGACGTATGGATTATTGTGCATGTATTTATCCCACAATTTTTGTGCACATTCTTCTGTCGCTTCTTGCGTGGCCTGCTGAAAACTAATTTGCATTGACTCGAATTCCTCCTTAAAGTTCTCATTTATCTCGATATCACTTATAGGGCTGAACAAAGGCTCCTTTTCAAGTTCTTTCTCAAAGAATAAGATTAGTTTGTCTAATCCATTCTTATTGTGAAGTACAGCGTTAAACGAAACGTTTTCTTTGTAGTAATCAGGAAATTCCTTTTTTATTTTTAAGGCGGTATTGAAAACTGAGCTAAAACTATTTGCTTTATTGTTCCCAAACACTCTTAATGAGTTTCCTTCGAAATCTCCATCTAAACTGATTAATAGACGGAACTTATGATTAACGAAGAATTCAAGATTCCTTTCCAATAATGTAGCATTGGTTGTCATTGAAAAGATTGGGATTATATGAAGTTCGTTTTCTTGTTTTACGATCTTCTCAACAACATGCTTTATAAGTCCAAAATTCATTAGGGGCTCTCCGCCGTAAAAACTCACATATACTTCTTTTTGCGAATAGTTTTTGTGTTTCCAGAGGTTCAGATAATAATCCAGTAGAATATCGGCAGTATTAATATCCATAGAAATTAATCTATCTAGTCCTCTGGCGTGTTTATGAGAATACAATTCCCTAAATGTGCAATAACGACATGCTAAATTGCACTTTTCTGTTGTCTCAAACACTACCTGTGATGGATGATTAAAGCAATACTCTATTAACGATGGTGTAAGATTGGCATGTTTTTTTGTACTCATAAACATAGTATTTTCTTACAAGAAGACGTGTATGGTACCATAAAAAGTATCCCTGTTTATGGTTTAACACGTCTTCTCCTAAATGTTTTTTGTCAATAAGTAATTTATAGCTTTACATCGCTGTTTCGGATCCTCTCCAGGTAACCGTAATAGGAGCAAAGATACTGTCGCATGCTCCAAATCCTGGTGTGGTTTTGCCTTCGCTGATGTTTGCTGTTTTATTGTCTGCGGTTGAACTTGTTCCTTGACATCCGCAAGAGCAAGCTGCGGCAGCAGACATACTTTGTTCTGTGTTACCTCCTTGAAGAAGGTTCATCTGTGCATCTGTCAGATGCTGTTCCTCACATAGGAATAAACTAAACTTTTTACTTTTCATGTTATTTGGTTTTATTAGTAAATAAACAGAGCATTATTGCTCCAGAATAAGTAATTCGGGCTTTTCCCACTTAAGTTCTCCTGCCGTAAGAGTAATGTCTGGATTCTGAGCATTTGAACATTCTACTCCTAAAGCACTAAAGGTTGCTACAGGATCATCATATAGCCTTGCAAGAAAAGAAACGGCTTTCTCTCGTGGCATAAGCTGCCTTGGACGTGCATAAGTGTAGATGTGTTCCTTTTCCTTTCCTTTCCTTAATCCAACTGCATTCCAAGACAATCCATCCATCTCAACTTTCATTATCAACCCAGGAAGGCCATGAAAGCAATATGGCCCTGCATTATAGGGTAGGGATTCTGAAAACCAAGCTGTAACCAGCTGGCCTCTGTAGTATGTAGTTGCCTGCGTGCAGGAATATCCAAGGATTACCTGTTTCTCTTCCTCCTTGATATCCCATTGATGCGTATTGGTATTCTCCTCAAACATCAACAGCATGTTGTCGAAGGGCACACGGTAGCCAATATCCATCTTTTTCTTCTGGCTGTCAACTACAACTTCATAGGGAACAACAGGGGTGTTATATAACTGAACTCCTTTTGCTCCCTTGGCCAATTGCACTGTAGCAATAGAGTCATTCTGATATAAAGACTCACTGCGTGAATAAATCAAATGCCTGCCGATTTGTACAGTTCTTATGTCTGCATGCGTTTGACTGTCGCCTTCGTATCTCCAATTAAGCTGATAGCGTACCTCTAACAGAACATCATCTATAGTTCTTGCGTTCCCCAGGTTTACAGGTTTGAAAGATGGCAACGAACCCATTACGAATGCCTGGGCAGGCAACAATGTGGGAAACATTAACAGAAGGAGCACTGTTCCACAGACTGAAGTGAGAATTCTTTTTTTATGCATAAGATATGTTGTTTTGATTTTTCTTTAATCGTTACAAGTGAAATTTCATGGAAAGGAAAACACTTCGTGGAGTAAGATAATAGGTTTCGCTTTGTTTTTCCTGACCTGTTACAGAAACAATATTTAGCTTTGAAGCATTTAGAAGGTTATGAATGTCTAGTGCCCATTCTGTTTTCCTTCGTTTCCAGATTAGTTGCAGGTTCCCTAAAAATGTGTCAGACTTGTTCTCACTCATGTACATTCCGTTTGCTGAAATTGTAAACGACTTGAATGTAGCCAAGATTGTTCCCAACAGGGATATACGTCTTGTTGAAAAGGCATTAACAGCATTTCCTTGTAGAGTAGTTTTTCCATGATAGAAATATGACTGGATCTTAGTCTTTAATCCTCGCATTGGTGACAGTTCACCCCGGATAGCCAGATTTTTTCCTTGAACTGTATAAGGAATTACTGTGCCATTCTGCATTTGGGCTGACGAAGAATGGGTGCTGTTGATACTTAATGAAACATTTGCCTTTTTCCAGAAAAATGTTTTTGAGATTTCACATCCCATGTTGATGGAGTTTGTGGAGCAACCATTCTCGGAAACATCCAGATGAATCATTCCTTCCTTTATTATCCTGTTAACCATCATAGGTGAATGAAGGTAGGTGTAATCCAGATGAAGGTTTGCAAAGAACATGGAAAAAGGATTGATGTAATTCAGTTTTCCACACACCTTGTTATAGCTGGTTTCTGCAATGGTGGATATTTGGGTCTGTGTTATTTCATAACTGTTTCTGGCTATAACCGAATGAAGATAGTCTTGTGGCTTGTTGTCTTGCATCTCTTTTGTACAGTTTAGCTGTAATGAAAACCTAGAAAAGAGAGGGCATTCTATCCAAATAGAAGGGTGCAGCTGAAGAAATCCTTTATTTTCCCTGAGGAATGGAGAGTATATACTGAAGTACGAATATACAAGAGGCAGGTATCCTCGCACCGTCAAGCTGGTAACCTTGGTGTGAAACATCAAGCCGATACCAGCTTTCCCTCTTAGATAACTCAGGTTATCTTGAACTCCTGCAGTTCCTGTCTGTAAAAGGCTGGGAGCATACAGATTTGCATTCATTCTGTCTTTATCTATTATTCCAAACCAATAAGGATCAACTACTATTGCTCCAATTTTTATCGTAGAGAGTAATTCTTGTCGGCAGTCAAGGAAGAATGTCTTTTGACGGACGTGTTGGGTTGCAGAGATACCCTCTTTTTCTGTAATTTCTTCTGGTTCTGTTTGTTGCAATGACAGTTCTTCTTGGCTATCTGCATAAAGCAATTCAATTCTTGTATCTATGCCTCTTGCGCCATTCCACTTTCGGATTAGGCGAAAGGAGTTTTTTACAATTTTGCTTTCCTGCAGAATGTCCTCGTGAATGGAATATGACATCCCTTTTCTGTCTACGAATGGCGAGGCTTGACACCATTGACCAATCAACTGGTTCTGAACGAAGTAATTTTCCTTGTTGTTCTCATATTTTAGAAGTACATCCGTATTTCCGAGTCTTTCCCTGAACAGAAGGTCTCTAATGTGTAGTTCCTCTTCTGCATCATTCAGAAAATAGGTATTCTCAAGAATGGCATGCCCTTTGGATTTTTCTTCTATACCAGAGAGTGAGTAGGTAAGGTGCTCTGTTTCACTTTTACGATATAAGCCATTTAACGATAGAGCTTTGCTGTTGTGCGTCTGGTAATGGTTTCTGTGTAGCAAGGTTGTCTGGGGTACGGTGGAAGAAAGAACGTTGTCATGTATCGCCATTGCTGGGGATGCATATACAGAATGAGAATCTGCATTTTGGTTGTTAGTTCCCGCTGTTACAAAAAACTGACTCTTGGCATTGAAAGCCCCTGCGTCAAGCATGATTTGATAAAGAGCATTCTCATTCTCGCCTCCTCTGGCACCTACACCAAGTTCTGCCTTTCCGAACAGCGTGTTCTTGCTTTCTGAAGAAAGTTTTAGGTTCAGAGCCACATCGCTTGTGAACCGGCTGTCTTTGAGGGCGCGTATTGGCTGATGATTCTGCATGATATCAATACTCATGATTTCCTTAGGATCAATTCTTTCAAGTGCAATGGTGTACTTGCCATCAAAAAGATTATTACCTTCAATCTGGAACTCGGATATCTCTCGCCCATTATAGGTAATTTGTCCAGTGCTATTGAAGCTAATGCCTGGTAATCGCTCAAGCGTTTCCCTTAATTTTTTGTCGTTCCTATCCCTAAAGTAGGAAAAATCATAGGATAGCGTATCTCCATTAACGCTGATGGTGTTAGGCCTTACAATAACTTCTTGGATTTGAATTATATTCTGTTCGGTAACAAAATCCAGCGTTTGGGAAGTGTTGGCAGTTTCTTTTCTGATAGTCTTGATGTTTGGATGTGAGACATAAAGGACAAGTACACTGTTTCCATTGCGAATGCTTATTTCGTATTGGCCATTTTCATTTGTAAACGTGTTGGCAATTATGGATTCGCCTTGCCTTGAGCTGCTCTTTATTGTAATGATAGCATTCTCTATCGCGCTTCCGTCGGGTAATTCCACTTTTCCCCTAATTGTTGTCTGGGCTGAGGTCACACAACAGACGAGGGTTGTTAGCAAAACTGAGACATAACGCTTCATACATATTTGAATATTTATTACGACTGCAAAGTTACAGCAATATCTAATTACTTCCTTGTGATACGGGTTAGTT
>JAGHTY010000001.1 GCA_018065125.1 Candidatus Minthousia equi | reverse complement strand
AAGACAAAGAAACAAAAAGAAAGTTCACCTGCTGCACTTCCAGGACTAAAATTTGTGCGCATGGGCTAATTCGCAGAAACTCGCATTTCATGCTCAAACAGCCTGCTCATCTTAACGCCCATACTTCAAATTTCTTAACGTCCTTCCAGTGAGGCAGGTCCATTTTTAGGGTTCCGAGCGCCAAGCGACAATTACTTCTTACGTTTTTTCTTGCTGCCTTTCTTGCTCTCATCAGCTTTTGGAGCAGGGAAGGAGATGAAGTGCGACATCTGCTTGAGGATTTGTCCCTGGCGCTTGATGAGGTATTTTGATGGCTTGGATGAATTGAAACGGATGGGATTAGGCAAGCTGCCGGCAATAAGGGCACATTGCTGCCTGCTGAGACGGGCTGCAGTAGTGTTGAAATGTAGTTGTGCACAGGCTTCGGCACCATAGATTCCATCACCCATTTCTATGGAGTTAAGGTAAACTTCCATGATACGCTCCTTGCTCCAGAACAATTCTATCAATGCTGTAAAGTAAACCTCGAAACCCTTTCTAATCCAGGTTGACGAAGGCCATAGAAATACATTCTTTGCTGTTTGCTGACTGATGGTGCTGGCACCACGCACACGACCAGTCTTTTCGCGCTCCTTCATGGCCTGCTGTATGGCATCGAAATCAAATCCGTGGTGCTTCTCGAAGTTCTGATCCTCTGAGGCAATCACAGCAATAGGCAGATCCTTCGACATTTCTTCCAGCGGAACCCAGTGGTGCTTCAACCTTATTTCTTCACCGCGGAACATCTGCTGTGCGCAACGGATAAACATCAGTGGAGTATAATAGACAGGAATCCATCGGTAGGCAATGGTAGTAAGGATTGTACTCGCAAAGAAGAATATTACGAGGTTACGTATCCACTTCAGGATTCTTTTCCAGATGCTTTTCTTTTTCATAGGTTCTTTTTGAAAGTCAACGAGTCAACAGGTCAACAAGTCAACGAGTTGGAGTTGTGTTCCAGTTTTTGCGTTGATTCTTAGCACATAAAAATCTCAGTCCAATGCGATGTTTTTCATGCGGTGTTGGACTGAGATTATTCACTATAGTTCAAAATGTTAAGGGAATAAAACCCTTTAAACTTTTAACCTTTTAAACTTTTACTTAAGTGTTCCTGCGTTTGCTTGATCAATCATAGCCTTGCTAGCGTACATGTAGATTTCTACACGGCGGTTCAGGGCACGGCCTTCTGCAGTATCGTTGCTAGCAATAGGTTCGTTGTAGCTCTTACCCTCGACGGTCTTCATCTGAGCAGCAGCAGCGCCACAGCTAGTCAGGTAGTTGCTAACAGCCTTAGCACGCTCAAGAGACAATTTCTCGTTTACGGCAGCAGAACCAGTATTATCGGTATGACCCATAACGGCAATGTCAAGGTCGGCGTTCTCTTTCAAAACCTTTGCAAAGTCGTTCAGGTTATTCTTGGCAGCTGTATTCAAAGCACTCTTGCCAGTAGCGAAAAGGATACCAGAATCGAAGGTAACCTTAACAGCCTGCAAACCATTTGCATCGGTAATATCCTCAACCTTAGCATTCTCGATGGCAGCAGAAGCAGCCTTAACCTTATCCATACGCTTACCAATGAGGTAACCAGCGCCAGTACCTACAGCACCACCTACAACGGCACCTACTGCAGCATTACCTGCCAATTTACCAACTAATGCACCTACCAGTGCACCACCACCTGCGCCAATCAAACTACCGTTCTTGGCAGCGCTGCCACAACTACTGAAAGTAACAGCAGCACACAGCATTACGATAAAATACTTGATACTTTTCATCTTTAATGTTTATTATAAGATAATTATTGTAGT
>JAGHTY010000013.1 GCA_018065125.1 Candidatus Minthousia equi | reverse complement strand
ACTACAGAGATAAGAAATATCATGAAATAAACTTGCTAATTGTTGGTTTTTGTGTATTTTTGTACACAAAACATTAATATACAATCTAACATGAAAAAATTATTGTCTTTTATTTGCCTAATGGTATTTGCTACGAGCACATGGGCGCAGCAGGCTCTGTTTAATTCACAAAACCTTACGTCACCCGAGATCAACAAGGATGGTACCGTAACATTCCGTTTGGCAGCTCCTAAGGCTATTCGAGTTCAGTTAACAGGCGATTTCTTGCCAAAACAGAAGATTCAGTCACCTTTTGGTGTAGCAGAAACTGATGGCATAGTGGATTTGGTAGAGCAGAATGGTGTGTGGACATACACTTCTGATGTTTTGGAACCAGAACTATATTCTTATAAGTTCAAGGTAGATGGCATGGATTATCTTGATCCATCAAATGTATATCGCTGCCGCGATATCGTGTCGTTTACTAATATCTTTATCATTACTAAACAAAAAGGAGATTGCGGCGATTTGTATTCTGTAAACAATGTTCCTCATGGCAATGTAAATCGTGTTTGGTATGATAGTCCTACGCTAGGAACTAGTCGTAGAATGACAGTTTATACTCCTCCTACCTATGAAAAGGGTGGTAAGTATCCTGTTTTGTATCTGCTTCATGGTGCGGGTGGCGATGAAGAGGCATGGCCAACTTTGGGGCGTGCTGCTCAAATCCTTGATAACCTGATTGCAGAAGGTAAAGCAAAACCTATGATTGTAGTAATGACCAATGGTAATGCTAACTGTGATGCTGCTCCAGGTGAATGGCATCGTGGTATGTATAAGCCTGCTTTCATGAGTCACATGGATGGAAAGCCAAAAGCTAGCACAGAAGAGGCTTATAAAGACGTAATGAACTATGTGGAAAACCATTATCGAGTTTTGAAAGGACAAAAGAATACTGCTATCTGCGGTTTGTCAATGGGTGGTTATCATACTTATGCTATTTCTAAGCTGTATCCAGGTAAGTTTGATTATATAGGTTTGTTCTCTGCTGCTATTCAGATGGGTCAGAGTAATCATGGCAATGATATCAACGCACAGCTGGAAGCAGATCCTGTTACAGCAGCGCAATTGCAGAAACTGTTTGCAACAAATCCTAAGTTGTACTGGATTGCTATCGGTAATACCGATTTCTTGTATGACCAGAACAAGACATACCGCAAATTCCTGGATAATAAGGGTTATAAATATGTTTACCGTGAAACCGGTGAAGGCCATATTTGGAAGAACTGGCGTATTTATCTAACCGAGTTCGCACAGATGATTTTTAAATAAGATATGAAGAAAACTTTAGCAATATTGGCCGTCTTTTTGACGGCCATTATGCCCGTTAGGGCGGATGAGGGAATGTGGCTTCCTTTGCTTATCTCGCAGCGTATTGAAGATATGCAGGCAAAGGGATTCAAATTGTCAGCAGAGGATATTTACAGCGTAAACAAGGCATCTCTTAAAGATGCAGTGCTTCGTTTTGGCGGAGGTTGTACTGGCGAATTGATTTCTGATGAAGGACTTTTGCTTACCAATCACCACTGTGGATACGGGCATATTCAGCGTTTAAGTAGTGTGGAGCACGACTACCTGAAGGATGGTTTCTGGGCAATGAACAAGAGCGAGGAACTTCCTTGTGTGGGATTGTCTGTTAGCTTCCTTGACTATATGGAAGATGTAACCGACCAAGTTCTCAAGGGCTATAAGGAGAAGATGACAGAAGAACAGCGTCAGGAATTAGTAAATAAAAACTCTAAGGTTATTATTGAGAATGCAACAAAAAATGCTGGTCCTGGTATTCGTGCATCGGTAAATGCTATGTACTATGGAAACCAGTATTTCCTTTTTGTTTATCGCACTTTTAATGATGTGCGTTTTGTAGGTGCTCCTCCTTCTTCTATTGGTAAATTTGGTGGTGATACTGATAACTGGATGTGGCCACGTCATACAGGCGACTTTTCAATGTTCCGCATCTATGCAGACAAGAATAATAATCCTGCATCCTATTCAGAAGACAATGTTCCTTACACACCAAAGAAATCATTCAAGATATCGCGTGCAGGTGTTAAGGAAGGTGATTTTACCTTTATTTATGGTTTTCCTGGCACGACAAAAGAGTATATAACTTCGGATGAGGTAAGTTATATTGCAGAGGTTTCTGACCCTGCGAAGATTGCCATTCGTACGGCTCGTTTGGAGATTATGAATAAATATCAAGCACAAAGTCAGAAGGTTCGAATTCAGTATTCAGCAAAGAATCAGAATGTTTCAAATGCTTGGAAGAAATGGCAAGGTGAAGCTATAGGCGTAAAGAAGATGAAGACAGTTGCACAGAAGGCTGAATATGAAAAGGCTTTCGCAGCATGGGCAAAGGGGACTCGTTATGATGGTGTGTTAGAAAAGTTACACGCACTCTACGAAAAACGTAATCCATATAACATTGCTTCAGAATATTACTCAGAAACTGTTCGAACTATTGAAATGCTTTCCTTGGCATCAATGGTAAAACGTTCACTTACAAGCAAGCAGCGTTTGGCTTCTGTTGTAGAAAGTTTCTATAAAGATTACTATCAGCCAATTGATGAGGAAATTTTTGATGCTGTAATGGATTTCTTCGACAAGGGTGTTTCCGAGAATTTCAAGCCTGCTTATTTCAAAGAGAAAATGGCTCAGTATGGGTCTGTTCATGCATGGAGAAAGGATTTGTTCGGCAAGTCTATATTTACAGATAAGGAGCGTGTCATGAATCTAACTCCTCAAGATTCAATGCTTGTAAATCAGGATCCTGCCATTGAAATGGCGGAGGCATTTTCTGATTGGTACAATACTACACTTCGTCCTGTGATTGAAGAATGTAACACAGCTATTACTTTGGCATATCGTACCTATATGAAGGGTCAGATGGAGTTTTCAAAGAATAAGGCATTTTATCCAGATGCTAATAGTACTTTGCGTGTAGCCTATGGTCGTGTAGAAGGTTATTCTCCTGCCGATGGTGTTTACTATAAACCGGTTTCTACACTTACAGGTATTATAGAAAAGGATAATCCGGATATTTTTGATTATAATATTCCTCAGGTATTGCGTGATTATTATGCCGCGGGTGGTCACGAGAAACAACCTGTATGTTTCTTGGCAACTAATCATACAACAGGTGGAAACTCTGGTAGTCCTGTTATCAATGCAAATGGTGATTTGATTGGTATCAACTTCGACCGTGTTTGGGAGGGAACAATGAGTGATATTGCTTTTGGTCCAGATTTCTGCCGAAATATTCAACTTGATATTCGTTACGTATTATTCTGCATTGAAAATATAGGTCATGCCAATTGGCTGTTCAACGAAATGAGATTTGTTGATTAAAAATGTATTAGAGAAAAATATTTTTGTAACACGTTATATAAGTAAAAAGGTACACTTCTAAAAGTGTACCTTTTTATTATTTGCTCTTTACTTCAACTTGTGATTTGGGAATATAGCGGTTATCGTGAGCTGTATTTAATATCCTGTATGTCTCCCCATCTTCGAAATTCTCATCTGCAATGATGGTTCCTGCATGTATAACCCATAATTGTTATATTTTGTGGGAAACATCATGTTTTCTAGTATAGTAGCAATTTTTCCCTAGTTAGGAAACAACAATTTGCCTTAATACTCCTATCCTTACATTGGCAGCAATGTAATAAGAAAATCCCCAAATACTTTTCAGTATTCAGGGATTAGCGTGCGCCTGATAGGACTCGAACCTACACGCCGCGAAGCACCAGATCCTAAGTCTGGCGTGGCTACCAATTACACCACAGGCGCTTAAGACGGTGCAAAGATAATAATTCTTATTTGAACTGCCAAATTACTTTTTTAGAAATTCTCTAGCAAATTCAATCAAAGTATCTTTGTCTTTGAGAATATCCTCTTTTTTCTGGCTTACTTTTATATCAGGATCGATACCAAATTCTGTTTGCTGCATATCGGCATCATACATAGGACATGCCGAGAATCGGATACTCCAACCATTTGGAATTTCACTACTGAAAGGTAATCCACTGCCACCACCGGTACGATCTCCAATAATGGTTACGTTAGGACAACGTTTAACAGATTTGATAAAATCATTTGTTGCACTATAGCAACTACGGTTGGTTAAGACAACTGCATTCTTTTGCCAGCGTACTCCATCGCTAGGTTCTAGCCATACTTCTTCTGGCTTTGAGAAATCATTATGGCCTGTTCCAGTTTTATGGCAGATGTAACCTACCAGAATCTTTTCGTTTGTAAATCTTGCAGCCAGTCTTTCTGCGTAACTAAGGTTTCCGCCTGTATTGTTTCTTACATCCAGAATTATTCCGTCACAGGTAGAGAGATTGTTCAGAACCTCGGAAAGGTTACCATCTCCGATGCCATTGCTGAAACTTGCATAATAAATGTAACCGATATTGTCGGGCAATATCTTGTATTTTAAACCAGAGGCAATCTTGTAATCTTTACCTAAATACAGTTGCTGAATACTGTCATTAAAGTTACTAGGAAAATCCTCGCGCCAATTCCAGTTGCGGGCAATATCGAATGAAGCATATAGGTTTACATGACCATCCTGTAGTTCTGAAAGCATTTCACCTAGTACCTCGAACAACTGTTTGTTGTCCATCTTTTCAGAGATGCGGGCTTCGTATTTCTTATAGACGTTATTCCAATCCAACCCAATTGCTTTTGCCTTGTAATCAAAGAAACAATAGTGTTCATCTATTATGGTCCATAATGCCTTGAAGTTATCCATAGGCGCATTTCCGTTTCCCCAATCTTCTCCCTTGATGCAGGAAGAGAAAGAAAGAAGCATTATTACCAAAGGCAATATACACCTTATTATATTATAGCTGATATGGTGTCTTGACATGGTCTTTATCTTTTTGCTTTATCAGTTTGAAATTCTTCACAAAGCCAAACATCAGTGCGTGGCTATAAACGTGACCTTTCAAGTTATTTACCTTGTGTTGCTGCAAATCACCCACATATCCAATGCGTAAAGTGGTGTTGCTGATAGGATAATCCAAATAGATGGCATGCCTTAAACTAGGTTGGCTGAATGGAGTGGTTAGGCACACATTGTGTGATCCGCCTTTCTTGATGCCAAACATTTCGTAGTATGATTCGCCGTATTGAGGTGAGAACATTGCACCTAATAATGGCAATGATGCTAGATAATGTAAGGTGGCAGGTTTGTGGAAAAGATTGAAATTGTAAATCACTCTTGCGTTTACTCCAATATTAGCGTATGCTTTGGCTTGAGCAGGATTGTTGCTGTTCCGTTCATTATATATAACGCCTCCGTTCATGTCTGCCATAGGACCAGCCAATACCTTGATTCTATTGTTTAGTTCCCATTTGTACAGCCAGCTGATATTCCAATTCACTAATCCACCATACATGTGGGCATTTTCGGCAGGACTATGTGTCGTATAGGCATTTACATTCAGTAAAGTCTGCACAAAGACATTTCCTTCCATTAGTTTTGTCTTCCGGAAAGTCTCGCGTTGCAAGCGAGCTTCAATACCGGTATATTCCAAAGGAGATAGATAATTGTCGAATACATTTGCTAAACCCACGCCACCCATCAGGGCATGTGAGGTATAACGGTTAGCATCTTCTTCCTGCGCAGATATGCTGCAGCAGAAAGCAAGAATACAACAAACTATCCAACTTCTTCTCATCATTAGTCAAACAGATTTAATTGTCCAGTCAGTTCATCGCGAACATCATCCTGACTCTTTCCTGCATCTGGATCAAGGTTTTCTGGTTCATCTTCATCGCTTTCCTCTGCATTGACAGGTTCCTCTGGGAAACGGGTAGGTTCTAGTTCAACAATCTTGTCTATTTCATAGATGGAGATACGCTTTCCACGTGCCTTGAATCCCTTAACGGCAATGAATTGTTCGGCATCAATCTCAATGCCACCTCTGAAGCTGTCGCCACCTCCAAAGGCTACAGATATGCGAGGATATACAACAGAGGTTAGTAATATCAAGGTGTTCTTCTTGTTTTCACCAAGGAAATTCTGCTTACGAGCATTTGCAATATCTAATTGGAAACGCTTGAGGTAAGGATAACCTTGCTGATCCATGTCGTATAGTGAAGCTGTCCAAACAGTTGATGGGTCAAACTTCCCAATATACAGCATATCAGGTTCGTAGTGATTGTTGATGTCAAAGTTGGTGGTGTAGAAATCACCATTCTTTTCAATTACCAAAATTTTATCCTCACCTTGGAACTCACCTAAATATTGTCCACGTTCATCATAGTTCAATCGCAGAACATCAGGATCGAACCAAACCTTTCTGCCACCAAGGGTTGAACCACCCTTTTGTTTCAAACCTACACGTACAATCTCTTGCTTGGTAAGCAGGTTACCCATTGCTTGGCGTCCCTTGATCATGATTTCGCTGAAATCCTTATCAAAGAACACTTTTTTTGTTTTTGCTGTAGGTTTAAGTGTTACCTTGATAACTTCTGCTTCGCCGTTAGGGTTGGCTGTGAAATACAACAAACGACTTCCGGCTGTACCTTGCGTCAGGTCGTATTCCTTATCGCGTGAAACACCTGTTACAGCAAATCGCTTGATGAAATAGCTACCACCCTTTCCATCGCGATAAACGGTGTTATATATGGTGCGCTTATCGTTCTTCTTGAACACTGCCAAGTGAACAATTTCGGCTTTGCGCTTTTCTTTCTTGCTCTTTTCTGTTTCTCCTACAAACAACTTGTCGGTAATGCGAACAATCTTGTAGGTGCCATCCTTGTAGAAGATGATGATGTCATCAATGTCCGAGCAGTTGGTAACATACTCGTCTTTCTTTAGGCCTGTTCCGATGAAACCCTCTTCACGGTTGATGTAGAGTTTCTGGTTTGCTTCTGCAACCTTGCTTGCCTCGATGGTATCGAAGTTGCGCACTTCTGTCTGGCGAGGATGATCTTTACCATAGCGGTCTTTCAACATCTTGTACCAGCGCGTAGTAACATCTACCATATGTGCAAGGTCGTAATCAATCTGCTCAATCTCTGCTTTGATTTTAGCAATCAGTTCATCTGCCTTGTCCTTGTTGAATTTCAGGATGCGTTGCATCTTGATTTCCATCAGTTTCAGAATATCTTCCTTGGTTACCTCACGGATAAACTGAGGGTAGAAAGGTGTAAGGCGGTCGTCAATATGAGCGCATGCGGCATCCATATTGTCGGCATTTTCAAACTTCTTGTCTTTATAAATGCGTTCCTCGATGAAGATTTTCTCCAGAGAAGCATAATGCAACTGCTCCAACAATTCTCCCTTTCTGATTTCTAGTTCCTTGCGTAGCAAATCCAGCGTATTGTCGGTTGCTTTCTTCAGCACATCACTAACCTTGAGGAATTGGGGTTTGTTATCATCAATCACACAGCAGTTAGGAGAGATGCTTACTTCACAATTTGTAAATGCATACAAGGCATCGAGCGTCTTGTCGGAAGAAGCTCCTGGTGCCAGATGTACCAAAATCTCTACTTGTGCAGCAGTATTATCGTCAACTTTGCGAACCTTTATCTTGCCTTTGTCAATAGCCTTTAGGATTGAATCGATGACAGTGGTGGTTGTTTCACCGAATGGAATTTCGGTAATGCAAAGTGTCTTGTTGTCAATCTTGTTGATTTTTGCTCTTACCTTGACAGAACCACCACGTTCGCCATCATTATAGCGGCTAACGTCCACACTTCCACCTGTTTGGAAATCAGGATAGAGTTGGAAAGGTTCATTGTGCAAATAAGAAATAGCTGCATCACAAATCTCGTTCAGGTTGTGAGGCAGGATGCGAGATGAAAGTCCTACGGCAATACCATTTCCTCCTTGTGCCAAAAGCAAAGGGAACTTTACTGGTAGGGCAATAGGTTCGTTGTTACGACCGTCATAGCTCAACTTCCATTCTGTAGTCTTTGGGTTGAATACCACATCCAAGGCAAATCTGGAAAGACGTGCTTCAATGTATCGACCTGCAGCTGCGTCATCACCCGTTAGGATATTACCCCAGTTTCCCTGACAATCAACCAATAGGTCTTTCTGTCCTAACTGTACCAATGCATCCTTGATGGAAGCATCACCATGAGGGTGAAACTGCATGGTGTGACCCACGATGTTTGCAACCTTGTTGTATCGGCCGTCATCCATACGTTTCATAGAGTGAAGGATACGCCTTTGTACAGGTTTCAAACCGTCTTGAATATGGGGCACAGCACGCTCCAGGATTACGTATGATGCATAATCCAGGAACCAGTTCTGGTACATTCCTGTCAGTTGGAACTTGGTGTCGCCATTTTGGGGCTTATATTCTGAATGCTCCTCGTTCAGGGCTTCTTCGTTGTCGTTTGGTATCAACTCGTCGCTCATTTCTTATTTTTCAGGGTATGTAAGATTTTCAGGTTGAATGTTTTCCAATACTTCGTGCAGGTATTTTGCAGATTCCCATTTTGCCATAGGAAGATCGTGCATCAGGTAGTTGCCACAATCTTGTGGCTCGGTACCAGGAACAATGCCGTCGTATTCTGCTACGAACTGGAAAGTCTTTTTCATCAATTCTACAATGTCCTTGCTTTCCAAGTCTCCCTTCATCAGGAGATAGTTACCGGTAAGGCATCCCATAGGTCCCCAATAAACAATCTTGTCTTGCCACTCTGGGTTGTTACGCAGATAAGTGGCAGCCAGATGCTCAATGGTGTGAATGGCACCATTTCCTAAGGCAGGTTCACGATTTGGCTCTTTCATGCGGATGTCGAAAGTGGTAACAACTTCGCCACCTACTTCATCTTTCCTGCTTACATAAATTCCGCGCTTAAGGCGGATATGGTCAATTGTAAAACTTGGTATCTTTTTCATGATTATAGTTCGTTAGGAAGGCTCTCCAAGAAAGTCTTGGTAACGCCAAATGATGTATTTGCCATGGTTTCCCAGAAATTGGCATACTGTTCAAAGTGCTGCTCTACTCCTGGTGTGTCACTGATAATTCGGAAACTGATGAAAGGAACATTGTAAAGGTAGCAGGTTTGCGCAATTGCTCCAGATTCCATATCTACAGCCAAACCGTCTGGCCAATCTTCCTTGATGGTATATAAGGT
>JAGHTY010000050.1 GCA_018065125.1 Candidatus Minthousia equi | reverse complement strand
CCTACAGTTACCAATGCAGGAATAATCATGGGGATGATTATGCTGACGAACACACGGAACCAGCTGCAACCATCAATTACCGCGGCTTCATCCATATCTCTTGGGATACCTCTGATAAACTGCATGACAAGGAAGATATCAAAGGCACTCCCAAGGAAGGCTGGGACCGTCAAAGGTAAAAAGGTTCCAACCCAACCAATTGTGTTGAACAACACAAATCGTGGAATCATCATTACCTGACCAGGAAGCATCATGGTCACAATCATGCAGATAAACCAGAAATTTCTGCCAGGGAATCTTAGTCTGGCCAGACCAAATGCGACCATTGCAGAGGACAAAGCTACACCAATAGTTGATACTCCGGCTATGAGTAAAGAGTTACCAAAGTATACACCGAAACTGATTCCGGCAAAGCCTCTCCATCCATTCACATAGTTTTCTGGTGTAAAATGACGTGGAATTAACTGTTCGACTGTGGAAAAAATCTCGTTGTTAGGTTTAAAGGATGAAGAGAGCATCCACAGTAAAGGATATAGCATACCAATGCTGATCAAAGAAATAATAGTATGATACAAAATATTGGTTGTAATTTTTCTGCGTTTGATGCTATGTGTGCGATTTACAGTCATTATGTTCACTTCCCTTCGGATTCATAGTACACCCATGCAGAAGAGGAACGGAAAATCATGGCAGTAAAGATGCCAATGACTAAAAGCATGAACCAGGCCATTGCGCTGCCGTAACCCATTTCATAGTAGGTGAATGCTCGATTGTATAGGTGTACGCCGTAATACAGGGTCGTATTCAGAGGCTTGCCTTGTGTGATTAGGTAACTGGAGTTGAAGGCTTGGAAAGCACCAATAGTTTGGTTGATCAGGTTGAAGAAGAAGATTGGTGTAATCATTGGCAAAACGATTTTGAAGAAACGTCTGACTGGACCTGCACCATCCACAATAGCTGCTTCGTGATAACTTTGCGGTACATTTTTCAGGGCTGCCAGGAAGATAAGCATGGAACTGCCGAACTGCCAAACGCCCAGACCAATCAATACACCCAATGCCGTGTTCGGATTTGCTAACCATTTGACTGGTGCCATGCCAAATACTGCTGTGATTTTGTTTACCGCACCATTGATGGCAAACAATTGTTTCCATGTAAGAGCAACTGCTACGCTTCCGCCCATCAAAGAAGGAATATAGAATGCTGCTCTATAGATAGGAATCGCTTTTGAATTCTTAGATAAAATCAATGCGACGCCCAATGAAACCAGAAGTTTGATTGGCACCTGAATTAGGGCAAACTTGAAAGTAACCCAGAAAGATGTCCAGAAATACTTATCCTCAAAGAACATCCTTTTAAAATTCTGTAAACCAATCCATTTAGGTGGTGTTAGAATGTTGTATTCAGTGAATGCCAAATACAGCGATGAAAAAAACGGAATGATCGTGAACACCACGAGACCAATGATAAAGGGCATAATGAAGAAATAGCCCCAGACAGTCTCCTGACGTTTCATCGGGTTCATCTTCCGCATCATGATTGCTCCTTTCTTCAATAAAGGAGGCTGTCCTTCGACAGACAGCCTCCAGTGTTTGCATCATTTGCTGGAGAGTGATTAGAACTCTCGGGTTACTCGTTCGGCTGTGCAGCCTTTAGCAGGATTGCATTTGCCTCGTCCATGAACTGTTGTGCCCATGCAGTCAGGTCATCAACCATGCCGTAGCTTACAGACTCGAAGTATTCGCCCATCAGTGCTTCTACTTCGCCGGAAGCAGCTGCGTCAGGCTTCATGATGGGAGTAGTCTTGCCTTCCTGGCCAATGTAGTCCAGGTATGCAGATGCCTTCTGGCTGGTTGCATCCAGATTGGGAGCAATGTGCTCACGGATCACAGAAGAGATGGGCATAGCACGGTCAATGCCGACGATATCAAAGCAATCAGGATCATTGGTGAAGAAGTTGATGTAAGTTGCAGCGGCATCCTTAACGGTGCTGCTTTCTGCCACAGACCAGAACATTGAAGGTTTGAAGTAAGCGGGACTCATCAGGGAGTCTTCGGCAACAGGCCAGCAAGCCAGTTCGATTTCGCAATCGGAACCATTCTGATAGGCAGCCAGCTCGTTCGTCCAGTGCCAGGTAGCCCAGCTATCGCTGACCATCGCATCAAATGCGGTTGCAGCGGTGCTCTCACCAGCACCCAAGCACCAACCAGCCTCTACAGCATCCAGACGATCTTGCCACATCTTTACGATGTACTTCGGATCATCAAATCCCAGGCCGTTACCTTCTTCATTAAACAGCTGCAAGCCATAGGAACGCAGGGAGTTACGCAGAGAGTCCTTACTTACCATAGAGTCCTGCGT
>JAGHTY010000070.1 GCA_018065125.1 Candidatus Minthousia equi | reverse complement strand
TTCACCATCATGTTGGTATGGTTCTCGAAGTTCTTGCCATAAGTATCTGTCTTCATGTTCATGGTGCCATGGAATGGGTTCAGCAAGGTTAAGCTAAGAGTAAGGCGATCCTTAAGTAATGACTTGCTAAGGCTAAAGGTATGGATGGTCATGCCCGAACTCTTACCCTGCAATGTTACGCTCTGGCTGTTTGAGATGAGGTTAGCACTCAGCTTAAACTGCAGTGGCAATTCCTGCTGCAAACCTAACATGATGTTTGTTTGCCAGCCATTGTTGCTATAACCCATGTTTGATGAACGCAGATCAGAATAGGTAATGGTTGAATTGGTAATCAAGCGAGTTGTCTTGAACATCAGCCAGCTCATGAACATGGTAACCGATGCACGCTTGCTTTGTGCAATGTTGCCATAAGTGGTTTTCAAGATGCCATCTTCGTTGTATGAGTATTGCTCCAAGCCATTGTTCATGAAAGAGTAGCGTGCAGTGGCATTCAGCATGAACTTGGTAGAGAACAAACTATAAGTAAGCTGTAAGTTGTTTGATTTCTCTGCACGCAGGTTAGGATTACCAAAGGTAAGATTGGTAGGATCCTGTGTGTTTACATATGGGTTCAGCATACTGATACCTGGACGGGTAATACGCATGTTATATCCCAATCCCAAACTCTGTGTCATACCCAGATTCATGCTCAATGTGGCAGATGGAACTAGGTTGTCGTAATTCAAAGAGAAATCTTCACCATTACCTTTTCGATAATCTACATTCTGTGCAGTATGCTCGTAGCGTAAGCCAGCCTTTACACCTAAAGGTCCCATCTTCAAGGTATAGCTTCCATACAAGCTACCAATCTTGTTGGTGTTGCGGTAATCCAGCAAATCGGTAATAGAACTGCTGTTTCGTAAGATGTACTTACCACCAACTTCCAGTTTCTGGGTAGCGTTAACTGGCTGTACATAATCTGCCTGGAAGGTGTGCTCAACCATGTTGTTCTTATCTACTACATCATAGGTATCCAGATAGTCAACATCGTATTCTGTGAATGAATGGGTACGCTTTGGCTGTGTGCTGATGCGGTAAGCAAGGGTAAGAGTTTGTGATGGATTGTTGGCAAAGGTGTGCATCCAATCTACACTTCCGTTCAGTGAAAGGCCCTTGCTGCGGTTGTTTGCAAAACTACCGTAACCAAAAGTGTTTCCTGCTTTGGTAATAGAAGTGGTAGAATTGCTGTGCATGTGACTTGGTGCATAGTTCAAACCAAAGTTGGCAGAAACGGTATTCAGAGAGTCAATTTTCCAACTTAAATCAAAGTTGCCATATCCCATGTTGTTATGTCCTTTTGTCGTGTTAGTCATTTTCTGGCTGTCGCCATTTGACTCAGTGCGAATGTTTTCAACACTAACTTCAGGGATGATGATCTCACCATCAAAAATGTTGGCAGAAAGGGTAACATCACCCTTCTGAACCATTACGTATGCGCTACCACCATTGATACGGTTACCCGCCATGGCATTAATGTTGGCAGTATATCCTTCCATGGTAGCATTACCTCCACTTCCGTTTTGTGCCTGAATAAGGGTAATGTTAAGGATACCACCCACACCTTCTGCATCGTACTTTGCACCAGGGTTGGTAACAACTTCAATGTTCTTTACCATGCTGGCAGGCATTGCCTTGAAGATTTGTGAGGCATTCTGGCTAATCATTGGATTAGGCTTTCCGTTCAGATACACTTGGAAACTGCTTGAACCATTTACGGTAATGTTGTCTTGTCCGTCAACAGTTACCATAGGTACTTTGCGTAACATATCCAGAATGGTATTTGCCTTTGCATCAGGATCATCTTCTACGCTATAGGTAATCTGATCAACATCCATCTTTACCAAAGGCTTCTGAGCAACAACCTCTAACTCCTTCAATGCTTCGGCAGATTCTGTAATGAAGATGGTACCGAGGTTTATATTTGACAGCTGCTTGTTCACCGTAAATGCGCGATTTACGCTGCTGCGACCTACTGATGAGATCAGCAGGTTGTATTGTCCTGCAGACTTTACACTGAGTGAGAACTTACCATTGCCATCAGATACACCCATAGCAACTGGTTTGTCGGCAGCACCATTCTTGGTGATACGAAGGGTGGCGTATGGTTCGCCTTCTTGGGTTAAAGAATCAAGCAGCAAACCACTGATTACTGCTTCCTGCACCTTCTGTGCGTAAACGCTTGGTGTCATGAAAATGGTTGCCATTGCAACCAAGAAGAATAGAATAGGTCTTTTCATATTATTTTGTTTTTTCATTAATTACTTCGTTTGTCTATTTCACAACTCTATTAGTTAGACGCAAAACTCTCAATTTTGCTACAAAAAACTTTCACAAATTATCGAAATTTTAAAAAAAACTTCACTTGCCTTGTGACTTTACGTTTTTCACTGGTGCAAAATTACTCTAATATATTATAGAGGAAAAGTTTTTCCGACGACTTGTTGGGGTTGCATCCGACCAAATGCCCTTTTCGTTCGACCAGATTATGCTTTCATCTTTGTTTTTTCTATATCTTTGCAACATGAAAACAATTAAAATACAAACAAACTGGCTAACTTGGCTAACGCAGGGTGTTATGTGGCTGCTTATCTTGATGACACCTGCAGTTTCTATATTAGGTAATAATGGTAGTTGGGAACAGGTTCTTGGAATCTGGAAATTCATGATTCCTACCTATATTATATATGTGGCAGGTTTTTACCTGAATTATTTCTTTTGGGTTCCCCGGTTCTTTCTTAACAAGAAAATCCTCAAGTATTTCCTGGCGTTATTTGTGTCTTATGTCGTTTTAGTTGAGATTTCAAGATTAGTAGCAGAATTATTTTGGCCAGACGTTCCAAAGCAAAGTATTGGAGGAACTTTTCTTAGCGCATTGACATCTCATGGAATTATCAACATGTTGCTGGTTTTGGCCGGAATTGCTTTCCGTTCAGGAGAAAGAACTGCTCAGTTAGAACTGGAAATGGCACACAAGGAACAGGAACGTGTGGCAGGTGAACTTGATAGGTTAAAGAGTCAGCTGAATCCTCATTTCCTGTTCAATACCCTAAACAATATATCTTCCTTGGTGGCTTTCGATACAGATGCAGCACAAACTTCCATCAGTCGTTTGAGCGAGATGTTACGTTATGTACTGTATGAATCAACAGACACTACGGTTTCCATGCAACGAGAGCAAGAGTTCTTGACTAATTACATCGACTTGATGGCATTACGTTATGGCGATACTCTGAATCTGGATGTGAATTTCCCAGAAAGCAGCAACAGACAGATTGCTCCAATGCTGTTTATCTCATTGGTAGAGAATGCCTTTAAATATGGTGCTAGCAGTAGGCACTTTTCTCGTATTAAGGTTCATTTGCACGATGATGCGAAATACCTGCATTTTGTGGTAGAAAATACGCTTCTCACACCAGAGGAACAGAATACAGAAAAGAAAGGTGGCGTAGGATTGGAAAATTTGAAAAAACGTCTTGAGTTGCTTTACCCTGGAAGATATCGCTTTGACAGTAGTGAGGTAAATGGTATTCACAAGGCAGAACTATATATATATAATAAGGAATAAATGACGCTGAACTGTATTATCGTAGATGATGAACCTCTGGCAATAAAACTGCTGAAGAGTTTTGTGGAACGTACGCCATTCTTGAATTTGGTGGCAACGTTTCAAGATCCTATGGAGGCACTCAATGCAGTAGACGATAGCATTCACTTACTGTTCCTTGATATTCAGATGCCTGGTATTACAGGTTTGGAACTGAGTAAGTTAATTCGTCCTCAAACCCGTATTATCTTTACTACTGCCTATAAGGAATATGCTTTTGAAAGCTATCAAGTACAGGCATTGGATTATTTGTTGAAACCAGTAAACTATACCACATTCCTGCGTGCAGTTACCCGTGGAAAAGAGTTCTTTGAACAGCAAGAATCGCTTACTGCAGCAACAGCACCTGCAGAAACTGCAGATTTCATGTTTGTGAAATGTGAATACCGACAAGTGCGTGTGGATTTCGACAAGATATTATATATAAGTGGTTTGAAGGATTATGTACGTATTCATCTAAAAGACCAACCTCGTCCTCTCATTGCTCTTTCAACAATGAAAGCTATGGAAGAACGTTTGCCACACGATCAGTTCTGCCGCATTCATCGTTCATACATCATTGCCATGGATAAGATAGAAAGTGTTGAAAGAAATCGTGTATGTATCAATGGTGAACTACTGCCGATAACTGATGCTTTTCAGAAAGATTTTTTTAATCGCCTATGAAACTTTTGTTTGTGCAAGATTTTATTTACCTTTGCGCAAACTATATCAGATTAACAATGAAAAATCTCCGAACTATTATGCTTTCTGTTGCTTTGGGAATAGCAAGCACTGTATCAGCACAACAACCACGTTTGGTAATGGATTATTACCAACCAGCAACCAACTTTAATGAAGCCCTTCCTGTAGGTAACGGACACATTGGTGCCATGGTATATGGAATGGTAGAAGATGAGAAGATAAGTCTTAACGAATCAACACTTTGGGGTGGCCGTGAGGCAGCAGAGCAAGATCCTCTGCCAAACGGACGTGAGCAGTTGGAGAAGGTACGTCAGGCTCTGTTTAACGAAGATTGGGATGGTGCCCGTAAACTATTGGTTCCTATTCAGGGTAGAAATGCATCGGCTTATTTACCAATGGGAAACCTGCATATCCGCCAGCAATTCAATGGAAAGGCCACGCAGTATCAGCGTACCCTTGACTTGAATAATGCTATTGCAGAGGTTACTTTTAAGGTAGACGGTGTAACTTATAAGCGTGAGGTTTTGGCTTCTTATCCAGATAGAGTATTGGTGATTCGTCTTACTGCAGATAAGCCAAATTCTTTGAATTTTACCCTTGATGGTGATACCTCATGGCCAGGTGCTCAGGTAAAGTCGCTTTCTGATAGTGAGTTTGTTGTAAGCGGTCAGTTGGGTAGCTATATGGGTAGTGATGGTCAGTATCCATACGTTTACGAAGGACCTAATGGCGAGAAAGGCATGCGTTACCAATATCGTGTTCGTGCGGTAAAGTGTGATGGCTCTGTTTATACATCTCCAGGTTTGCATGTGGAAAATGCTCAGGAAGTTGTGATTATGGTTAGTGCTGCTACCAGCTACAATGGGTTCGACAAGCATCCTGATACAGATGGCGCTGATGAGGTGGCCCTTTGCAAAGGTATCATGGAAAAGGCGGCACAGAAGGATTTTGAAAGTATTAAGCAAGCACATGTTGCTGACTTCCAGAGCATCTTTAACCGTGTAGAATTTGTGCTGGATTTGCCTCAAACCCTTGAACTAATGCCTTTGGATGAACGCTTGAAGCAGTATGCAGAAGGTAAGCAAGATCCAAATCTTGAGATGATGTACTTTCAATTTGGCCGTTATTTGCTGATCAGCAGTTCTCGTGCAGATGGAGTACCAGCTAACTTACAGGGTATTTGGAATGAGAATAGATGGCCTGCTTGGGGAAGTGAATACACTACTAATATCAACTTGCAGATGAACTATTGGCCTGCAGAACCATTGGCAATGAGTGATCTTACACAACCTCTTATCAATTTCATCAAGGATTGCTCTGTTACAGGTGCCGAAATGGCAAAGAACTTGTATAACATGAAAGGTTGGACCATTCACCATAATTCAGATATCTGGGCTACTTCTAATCCTGTTGGTGAGAAGGAAGGCGATCCAAAGTGGGCAAACTGGGCATTGGGTAGTGGTTGGCTATGTCAGCACCTCTTTGAACATTATCGATTTACACAAGATAAGGATTATCTGGCAAATACCGCTTACCCGTTGATGAAGGGAGCTGCCGAATTCTGTATGGATTGGGTAGTAGAAAAGGATGGTTATTACATTACAGCTCCTTCAACATCTCCAGAGAATGTTTTCCTGGATGATAATGGAAAGGAAGGCGTAGTAACCATAGGTTCTGCTATGGATTTGGAGATTATCTGGGATTTGTTCAATAACATTATTGAGGCAAGTACCATTCTTAATGTGGATGCAGATTTACGTGCTACATGGAAAAACTATCGTGATAAATTGCTCCCATTGCGTATTGGCAAGAAGGGTAATTTGATTGAGTGGTATAAGGATTGGGAAGATGTTGAACCACAGCATCGCCACGTTTCACATTTATTTGCCTTGTATCCAGGACGTGAAATAGCACCTTTGTCTCAACCAGATCTGGCAGCAGCTTGTCGTAAGACTTTGGAATTACGTGGCGATGGAGGAACAGGATGGAGTAAGGCATGGAAGGTAAACTTCTGGGCACGTTTGTTAGATGGCGATCATTCTTATAAAATGTATCGCGAATTGTTAAGCAAGAGTACCTTGCCAAACTTGTTTGATAACCATCCTCCTTTCCAGATTGATGGAAACTTTGGTAGTATTGCTGGTGTTGCAGAGATGTTACTGCAGAGCCAACACGATGAATTACATTTGCTGCCAGCTCTTCCTTCTTATTGGAATAAAGGACATGTAAAGGGATTGCAAGCACGTGGTGCTTTCACCGTGGATATGGAGTGGAATAATGGAAAATTGCAATCTGCCAATATCTTGAGTAGAAAAGGTGTTGCTTGCACGCTTCGCACATCACAACCAGTCAAGGTTAAGGGTGCATCTGCACGTAGTGTGAAGAATGGAAATTATTATGTTACCACCTTTAAAACGGTAGCAGGTAAGAGTTATGAAATTATAGTTAAAAGTTCAAAATGAAAAAGATAGTATTTGCACTGCTATTGGCAGTAATGAGCGGTAACGCTTGGGCACAAATGGAGAAGCCTTATAATGAGGAAATTGACCCTCTAGCACAAATTGAGCAGGCTGTTAAGGAAGCACAACAGACGGGAAAATATGTTGTTTGTCAAGTTGGTGGCAACTGGTGCCCTTGGTGTTTGAAATTCAATAAGTTTATTCATGAAGATGCAGAAATTGCCAAGTTGGTAAGTGATAATTATGTTTACATTCATGTGAACTGGCCTCGTCGTGGTGGAAGTGTTGAGTTACAAAAGCGCTTGAATAATTTTGCTCGTTTTGGATTTCCTGTGATGGTAGTACTCAATAGTGAAGGAACACCAATTCATTTACAGGATAGTAGTTTCCTTGAAGAGGGGAGCGGATATAATAAGGAAAAAACCCAACGCTTCTTTACAAATTGGACAAAGGCTGCAGTTGAGAGTTTGAAATAATATAAAAAAGAGGACAGGTCTTATGATCTGTCCTCTTTTTATCGTTTTACTAATTACACCAATTTGATTCCATTTTCAAGTGTTATCAAACGACGCTTATATAAGTCGCCAACAGCTTTCTTGAATACTTTCTTGCTAACGCCAAAAGCAGCATAGATATCTTCGGCTGTGCTCTTATCGTTAAGTACGGTACTACCTCCATTTTCTTGCAGATATTTCAACAGCTGCTGTGAAAAACCTTCTACCTGTTCACGTCCATGAGCGTTTTGGAGAGTCAAATCCAGTTTGCCGTCAGGACGAATCTGTTTGATGAACCCTTGTACATGGTCTCCAGTATGAAGAGGACGGAAGATTTCATTGTCGTACAAAAGTCCTGTGTACTGGTTATCTACAATCGCCTTGAATCCTAAGTCGGTTTTATGCTGAATGAGCAATTCTACAGCATCACCTTCTTTATAGGTATCGGCTGGTATCTCTTGTTTAAGATAGCGCTCAACTTTTGCAGTACCAACAATACGATAGCTGTCTTCATCAATATATATATATACAATGTAACTGCGATCTTGTTGCATACGCATTTTCTGCTCACGGAATGGAACGAAGAGATCTTTCATCAATCCCCAGTCAAGGAAAGCTCCAAATTGGTTAATCCAGTTAACCTTTAGGTAAGCAAAGTCGCCAACCATGGCTTTTGGAGTAAGAGTTGTAGCTATGAGTCGCTCTTCCTGATCGAGGTACAGAAAAACATCTATCTCATTACCTGGCTGACAGTTCTCTGGAACATAGCGCGATGGCAAAAGAATCTCTCCTGCTTGTTCTCCTCCGTCAAGGTAAACACCAAAATCAACAGTCTTCACTACTTTCAGACGGTTCATCCGTCCCAATTCTATCTGAGTCATTCTCTTCTATAGTTTCTTGTTCTACAATAATAGATAATTCTTCTGGGGTATTTTCCTCCAGAATAATTCCGTCCTTCATGTGAATGGTACGGTCGGTAATGCGTGATAGTTCTTCATCGTGTGTTACAATGATGAAGGTTTGACCATATTTGTCACGTAAGTCAAAGAATAGTTGGTGCAATTCCTGCTTGTTCTGTGAATCAAGACTACCTGATGGTTCGTCTGCAAGGATTACAGAAGGGTGATTTATCAATGCTCGTGCTACTGCAACACGCTGTTTCTCACCTCCTGAGAGTTCGTTTGGTTTGTGGTGCGCACGTTCTGATAATCCCATATATGTCAGCAACTCCAACGCTTCCTGACGTGCCTCTTTTGCCGAACGACCTGCGATCAATGCAGGTATTTCAATGTTTTCAATGGCTGTAAACTCTGGTAGCAATTGGTGAAACTGAAAAACAAAACCGATGTGTGAATTTCGGAAACGTGCCATCTCTTTCTGGTTGAAACGGCTAATATCTGTTCCGTCGATTAATACGGTTCCGCTATCGGGCTTGTCGAGGGTTCCCATAATCTGCAGCAAAGTTGTCTTGCCGGCTCCACTAGGACCCACAATGCTTACTACTTCGCCTTTGCTTACTTTAAGGTTGATGCCTTTAAGTACTTGCAGCGAACCAAAACTTTTGGTTATGCCTCTTAAATCTATCATATTTTTATAGGTCAATCATTTTTGTGCATCCATCCAGAAATAAACTTCATGAAAGATGTGTAAAGTGTCTGTTGTGTTTGTACGCGAGGAGCAGCAAATGTAACATCTTGCTGTGGGTCGCCATACTGATCGGGGTAAATCAGCATGAAACTACAGTTTGAGAAGTATTTCATTTGAGATGGAATTTCTTCGAAATCGGGCAGGTAAGAAACAGAACCGCGACGTGCCAGAATAAATACCCACATGTGGTCTTCTTGCGTCTGACTTGAAAGCATCATCAAATCCTCCCAGTCGTCCATTGCCTCAAGGGCAATGCGTGCCTCTTCATGATTATGCTGAACGTAACTGCGGATACGTTCCAATGTGGTTTTGGGAGCAAAGAATGTTATGCGGCATCCCAATTGAATAGCCATACGCGAAAGACGATCCAACCAACGGTGGAAACCTGCTTCGAACTCTGCTTTTGGTGGAACAACAACCTTCATGCTACGTAAAGTGTTTGGTGGCATGATGCATTTAACTATAATCAATTGGCGGAACATTCCGTTCAGCAGATTTGTGGTCAGTGAACCATAGAAACTATCCACTATAGAACGTTTGTGATGTAATCCCATGATAATCTCAGAAGCATCATTCTCGTTCAGTGCGTGTAGGATTCCGTTGCAGATATTTGTTGCCAATCTACTTTGTGTCTGCATACGTACGTCGGCAGCTAAACACATTTTCTCAGCCTCTTCCAGCAAACGCTTGCCACGAGCACGGTCTTGCATTCCCTTTTCGTCGTCACCAGAAACGGTAAGGCCAATTAATCCGCGGTTCAATTTTGGATTGCGCATCAACAATGCCAAACTAACAAGATTTGGCATTACATCAGGGTAGCGCATTGGAATCATTATTTTCTCATCATCGCTGGTCATACCTTTTTTCTCATCGTAAAGTGCCATGCGTCGGGCACCATAATCGGTTGCCAAGGAACTGATGATGCATGAGAAGAGAATCATCATTACGACTCCATTTAAGACGGCATCGTTCATTAAGTAGACACCAGGTTCGATCTCAAGTTGTGTCCCGACCATTACCATAGCAAGAGCACCTGCAGCATGGCTTTCTGTAAGGCCAAACATCATCCATGCTTCGTCGTTTGAACGATGGAAAAGTCGTGCACCAGCAAAGGCTGCCAACCATTTTGTGGCAGTACCCACAACTACCATTACTAGCACTACCAGCAAAGTCTCGGTGCTTTGGAATAGCAGTTGAATATTGATGAGCATTCCCACTCCAATAAGGAAATAAGGGATGAACAAAGCGTTTCCGACAAATTCCAGACGATTCATCAAAGGAGAAACGTGAGGAATGAAACGGTTCAGTGCCAAACCAGCAAGGAATGCCCCAAAGATGCCTTCCAAACCACATAACTCGGCGATACCACCGCATAGGAAGACAACTGCCAAAACAAAAGTAAAAAGGGTTACAGGTTCTGCATAGGTGCGGAAAAACCAACGCGCCAATCGTGGAACAATCAGCAATACAGCAGCACAGTACAATGCCAATCGTAAAGCAAATAGTCCCCAGAAAACCCAGTCGCTTTGTCCGTGGAATACAGCAGAAATTGCTGCCAGGATAATCAATGCTGTTAGCAACGCAACCATGGTAGCAGCGATGGAAATGGTAACGGCAGAACGTCGGTTGACACCGTATCTACTTGTAATTGGATAAGATACCAGCGTGTGCGAGGCCAAAATAGATGCAAGCAGAACAGATGCCCAGAAACTGTAATTCAGTATGGTAAGTCCCATTAGCATACCCGCTCCAAATGGTAGGAGGAATGTGAGAATACCTAGTATGGTTCCTTCTGTTCGGGTGCGTTTGAACCCTTCTAAATCCATTTCCAAACCAGCAAGGAACATGATGTAGAAAATACCCACTTTACCGAATAATTCAAAGCTGGCATCACGTTCCAGAATATTTAATCCATAAGGACCAATAAGGATACCTGCCAGTATCATTCCAATGATATGAGGGATGCGCAAACGGCTAAGCAAAATGGGTGCAAACAAAATGATACACAACACTATGAAGAATATCCAAGTGTCGTTTGTAATAGGGAAGTGTATCAAATTTGTTAGTTCTTGCATCATTGTATCGCAATTTGTGCCATTTTCTTTGCAAAGATACACAAAAAATGATAATTTTGCACCCGATTTCTGAATTAACTAAAGATAATAGATAATGAAAGTAGCGATTGTAGGCGCAAGTGGCGCTGTGGGACAGGAGTTCCTGCGCGTATTGGAAGAGAGAAATTTTCCGATGGATGAGTTGTTGTTGTTTGGTTCTCAGCGCAGTGCTGGCACCAAGTACACCTTCCGCGGTAAGGAAATCGAAGTAAAGCTTTTGCAACATAACGATGATTTTAAGGGTGTAGATATCGCCTTTACATCGGCTGGTGCCGGTACCTCTAAGGAGTTTGCCGAGACTATTACCAAGTATGGAGCCGTGATGATTGATAATTCAAGCGCTTTCCGTATGGACAACGATGTTCCATTGGTAGTTCCAGAGTGCAATGCAGAAGATGCATTGGTACGTCCTCGTGGCATCATTGCAAATCCAAACTGTACCACAATCATGATGGTAGTTGTATTGCAACCATTGGAGAAACTGAGTCATATTAAGCGTATTCATGTTGCTAGTTATCAGGCTGCAAGTGGCGCTGGTGCAGCAGCTATGGCAGAGCTGGAGCAGCAGTATCGTGAAGTTATTGAGAAGAAACCTGTAACAGTAAATAAGTTTGCATATCAGTTGGCATACAATGTAATTCCTCAGATTGATGTTTTCCAGGATAATGGTTATACAAAGGAGGAAATGAAGATGTTCAACGAAACTAAGAAGATTATGCACACAGATGCTGCTTGCTCTGCAATGTGTGTACGTGTTCCTTCTTTGCGCTCTCATTCAGAGGCTGTATGGATTGAATTTGAAAATCCTGTAAGTGTTGAAGATGCTCAGAAGGCTTTGGCTGCAGGCGAAGGCGTTCAGTTGATGGATGATCCTTCTAACAAGGTTTATCCAATGCCTTTGTTCCTTGCTGGTAAGGATGACGTTTATGTTGGTCGTATTCGTGAAGATTTGTCAAATCCAAATGGCTTGACTCTTTGGTTGGTAGGTGACCAGATTAAGAAAGGTGCTGCATTGAATGCAGTTCAGATTGCAGAATACTTGATTAAGGTAGGCAACGTTAAGTAAGAAAAATATAAAAGCAAAAATAAAGGGTGGTTCTGAACCACCCTTTATTTTTTTCTTAAAATCCAAAGTCTATCAGTGCAACGTCAAACACCAATGTTGAGTAGGCAGGAATACCTGTTTGTGCCTCTCCTCGGTAACCCAGTTTTTGAGGGATGAACAATTGCCAGATGTCACCTTTGTGCATTTGTTGCAAGGCTGTGGTCCAACCTGCGATGAGGCCACCTGTAATAAAATGGATAGGCTGCATTAAAGCAATGTTCTCCTCGTTAATATCTAAACGGGTATTCTGATCGAAAGCATATCCCTTCGGATATGAAGTCGTAGGGATAAGACGACCACTGTAATTCACGCTGATTGAATCACTGAAAATAGGAGAAACGGTTCCTTCACCTACCTTCTTGATTTTAGCGTAAACATATTGCTGGTTATCGGTTGCACCCAAGATTGAACCATCTGATGGTAGCTTGTACGACTTCAAGACCTTCCATTGTCCAACGTCGTCACCTAGGTTTTTGCGTGCAACGTTGGCAATAGAATCGATGTAAGCCATATTACGCTCCTCCCAGTTCCCTTCGAACTCACTTACTTCCTTGCTTTCAGAACAAGCAATGAAGGTAAATCCACAAAGTACTGAAAGAATCCAATAGAATTTCTTCATAGAATTACTGCAATTTTTTCAAAAGGCTAGTCAGGCTTACCTGATCAGCAATGATATTATTCAACTGATCGATTGCTACACGTTCCTGCTGCATTGTATCGCGATTACGCAGGGTTACGCAGTTGTCGTTCAGTGTGTCGTGGTCAACTGTTACGCAGAAAGGAGTACCAATGGCATCCTGTCGGCGGTAACGCTTACCAATAGAATCCTTCTCGTCGTACTGGCAGTTGAAGTGGAACTTCAAATCGTTTACGATTTCACGAGCCTTCTCTGGCAGACCATCTTTCTTTACCAATGGCAATACAGCCAACTTTACAGGTGCCAAAGCTGGTGGCAAAGCCAAAACTACGCGAGTTTCGCCATTTTCTAGTTGCTCTTCCTTATAAGATGCACACATTACACTCAAGAACATACGGTCAACACCGATAGAAGTCTCGATAACGTATGGTACGTAGCTTTCACCTAATTCTGGGTCGAAATATTTAATCTGCTTTCCTGAATACTTTTCATGCTGAGACAAGTCGAAGTTAGTACGACTATGGATACCCTCAACCTCCTTAAAACCGAATGGCATCAAGAATTCAATATCGGTAGCTGCATTAGCATAGTGAGCCAACTTGTCATGGTCGTGGAAACGATAGTGATCATCGCCGAAGCCTAATGCCTTATGCCATTTTAAACGGGTTTCCTTCCATTTTGGGAACCAATCCAATTCAGTACCTGGCTTTACAAAGAACTGCATTTCCATCTGTTCAAACTCTCTCATACGGAAAATAAACTGACGAGCAACGATTTCGTTACGGAATGCCTTACCAATCTGTGCAATACCGTCAGGAAGCTTCATGCGGCCTGGCTTTTGTACGTTTAGGTAGTTTACAAAAATACCCTGAGCGGTTTCTGGACGCAAGTAGATTTTCATTGCGCCATCAGCAGTAGACCCCATTTCTGTAGAGAACATAAGGTTAAACTGACGAACTTCTGTCCAGTTGCGGGTTCCGCTGATAGGACAAACGATTTCTTCGTCTAGAATAATCTGACGCAACTCTTCCAAGTCAGTAGCGTTCATTGCTTTTGCAAAACGCTCATGCAATGCATCACGCTTTGCAGCAATCTCCAATACACGAGGACTGGTAGTGCGGAACTGCTCTTCGTTGAAACTATCCTTGAAACGCTTTGCAGCTTTTGCTACTTCCTTTTCAATTTTCTCATCGTATTTTGCAAGTTGGTCTTCGATTAATACATCGGCACGATAGCGTTTCTTGCTGTCGCGGTTATCGATCAATGGGTCATTGAATGCATCAACGTGACCACTGGCTTTCCAAATGGTAGGGTGCATGAAGATACAACTGTCAATACCGACAATGTTGTCATGCAGCAATA
The DNA here is from genome assembly GCA_018065125.1 of Candidatus Minthousia equi. Classification (GTDB taxonomy): domain Bacteria; phylum Bacteroidota; class Bacteroidia; order Bacteroidales; family Bacteroidaceae; genus Minthousia; species Minthousia equi. The sequence continues at coordinate 28,062 of JAGHTY010000070.1, read as the reverse complement.
CCATGCTCTGCCACCAGTATTGTTTGATGTTGTTCTTCATCTCAACACCCATCTGACCGTAATCGTATACGGCGCCTAAACCATCGTAGATTTCACTTGATGGGAACACAAAGCCGTACTCTTTGCAGTGAGAAACGACTTTCTTGAAAACGTCTTCTTGTTGTGCCATTATCTAATAATTATTTAGTTTCTATATTATAACAAGGTGCAAAAGTACTTATTTTTTCTTGAATGAGACGGATTTTCTATATCTGTTTATTATTCTTTCACAAATCCATTGATAAACCCATGCTGCAGCAAGGGTTGCAACGACATAGAGCATCACCATCAGCCATGCATCTGCATGCATTAGCAATTCATCCTTTTCAATGATAGAATCAGCAAAAAACATACGAATTAAAGGGTGAATAGCAAAAATGTAGGCAGATAAGGCACCTAGCCAACATCCAGCTTTCATTATCCAGTCAAATGGTTGAATGAGTTTTACCCAAGAAATGATGACAAAAACAGCAAACGCCGGGGTAAGTAACCATAGTTTTTGATGGAAACTACATCCTATTAAAACAGCAATACTAAATACTAAAACTCCAAACCAAAATAGGGGTTTGCTTTCTGTTTTGTTTTCAGGAATCTTTGCCCAGCAACAACCCATAACGAATGGTAAGAACCACCGGATGCAATTGTGACTAAAGTATTCAAAACTTGGTTGTTGCTTTAAATTTTCATGAGGCAATATGGCTGCACTCCATGTCACTGAAACAAAAATTAAAGTAAAACTAATCAAAATAAAAAACATTCGACTTTTCTTGTGCAACAGTAACCTGTAAACAAGGTATAATTGAAGCGTGAGGCCAAAGTACCAAAATACACCGGGATCAATGCTTTTTGGAGAGCACATGAAGTTAATTGTCATGGTGCATTGTGCAAGTATGGCATCCCATTCAAAAGACTTGTCGTAAATTGTCGTTCCAAATAGTACATACAGCAGGAACGCTGGTATCATCAAGAACCAAAGTTTGCTGTAGTTATACGAAAAGAATCCCCACCAACTGTTCTCTTCTGGTGTCCTCTTGTCGCTTTCGTATTTCTTGGTGATTCCATATCCACTAAGGAAAATAAAAATAGGAACGCCATACCATCCAAAAAAGGAAAGAATGTCACCAATGACATTGTGGTGTAGATTGACAATATGGTCCCACATCCAGTATGCACGACGGTTGTAGTTATAGATGAATTCGTTTTCCTTTACCAATGGGTGTAGAAGATGCAGCAGATTATGCAGCACGATACACATAATGGAAAACCCTTTCATTGCAGATGTCTCTTTCCAGGAGAGTGTCCAGTTCATGCTTTATTAGTAGATTTAATGTATTCAAACAATTTGCGATAGAACGGATGATGTGCTAGTGTTGAGGCATCACCCAGGATGATGAGTTTCATTCTTGCACGAGTAATAGCAACATTCATTCGTCTAAGGTCACGCAAGAATCCAATCTCTCCGTTTTCATTGGCGCGTACCAAGCTGATGATGATTATGTCGCGTTCCTGCCCTTGAAAACCGTCAACGGTATTTACGGTAATAAGATGGCGAAAAGGATGAAAAAAGCGATCTTTCCTTATCATCTGCTTCAAGTATTGTACCTGTGCTTTATAAGGACTAATCAAGCCAATATCAATGTGTTCTGTCAGCACACGTTCTTTGCCAATCTTATTGAGATAATCCTTTATGTGCAATAATGAAAGTTCTGCTTCTGGTTTGTTGATTCGTCCAAAGTTTTCGCCAATGAACTCCTCATTGCAGTCCATCCCTTCGGTGTTGATCCACACAATAGGGTGGTCAAGGTCGAGAATACTACGATGATGTACGCCAGGGTCGCTCTGTACCAATCCTTGGTAGAACCAATCCGAGGAGAATCGCATGATTGCTTCGTTCATGCGGTATTGTACTTTCAGGAGTGTGACACATTCCGGTTTTGTCTCTGCAATTTGCTGCATAAGGGTTTTGTCTAACCCGCCTTTTGCTGCTTCATAGCATTTTATGGTAGGGGGTAATTGTTGATGGTCGCCTGCAAAAATTACGCGTCCTGCTTTTCGGATGGCAATCCAGCAGGCTGCTTCCAATGCTTGTGCAGCTTCGTCAATGAACAAAGTAGAAAACTTTTTTCCATTCATTACTTTGTTGGCGCTTCCCGTCAATGTACATGCTACTACGCGTGCTTCATCAAAAAGAGACTGACTGATGCTAATCTCCAATTCCGTAGCACGGTCTTTTAGATTGTTTATTTTTTTGTGAACCTTTTCTCCCTTTTCCTTCTTTCCTTTCAGGTCACGAATGGCTTTGCGAATGCTCCACAACAAAGGATAATCGGGGTGGTTCTCGAACTTCCTCTCGTAGGTAAACGACAGCATCTTGTCGTTGACACGTGTGGGATTTCCTACACGTAATACGCTGATACCGTGGTCTACGAGTTTCTCGCTAATCCAATCTACTGCCATGTTGCTTTGTGCACATACTAAAACCTGACTTTCACGTCGGAGGGTTTCGTAAATGGCTTCAACCAATGTCGTGGTTTTTCCTGTTCCAGGAGGACCATGAACAATGGCGACATCTTTTGCCCAAAGAACTTGGTTGACAGCTTCTTCCTGAGTTTTATTCAGCCAGGGAAAGGATAGGGGATTGAACATGTATTTTTGAGGTCTTGCTGTTCCGTGAAAAATGTCTCGGAGTTCACAAAGGCGGCCTTTGTCGGCATTGATAACCTTATTGAGAGCTTCGAACATAAGTCGGTAGCTAGTCTCATCAAAATACAATTGAACGCCTAGATTCTCGGCAGAAGTAATATCTACCAATCCTTTTCCTTGAGGAAGTGCTACTACCATGCGATCTTCATCAACATAGCTTACTGTTGCATTATGAGGTAGAAAAGTTACTTTTTCGTCTCCTCTTTTCCAAGAGAAAAAACATACGGGTTTACCAAACTCAAAACTATGCTCAATGTCATGATCTTGTGTTCGGTAGATTTCTATAACCAATTGGTTTAATGAGTTGTAATAGCTTTGACCACATCGGACAGGATACCAGCACATGCCACGTTTTACTTTGCGTGGAATACCCATAGATTGGGTTTGTTGATGATACGCCTCTTTCTCTGCCTCGTATTCCATGCGAAGCAGTAAAGCTTGTCGGCTGAGTTCTTGTATTGCGTTTTGGCTCATTGTTTATTTCTAATACAAATTTACTGCAAAGCTCATTTCTCTAGGCAGGAAAATTATTTTTCCTAGGCAGGGAAATTTTGTCTTCATTGATGACCGATGCCGGTTTTAACTTATGTTTGACCTCGGCCATAAGTGATGTCTAGTTAGTAAACAAGTATATAATTCTTTATTTTTGTGCAAATATACGGATTTTATGGGGAAAGATATGGTGGTTTTGCGCAGATTTGTGTATCTTTACCCCAAATCTGTAAAACTATGGAACAAGTTGCTAAGTATATTTCGAAAATTGAAATCGAATCCTTGTGGGGAGGTCGCAAGCAAATTGAGTGGAATTTACGTCCAGATGTCAATATCCTAAGTGGTATCAATGGTATTGGCAAAAGTACAATCTTGAATAAAACCATTGGCTCGCTGAAAACATTGTTTTTGCAGAACAATGTTACGAAGGAAATGGTTGGTGTAAAGTTTACTTTTTCCCCAGAGGATGCTACTGTGCTGCATTATGACGTGATACGAAGTTTTGACCGCCCTTTGATGCATGCAGAACTATTGGAGAAGGTAGCAGATAAACGTGTGCTCTCAGAATTAGATTGGCAGTTATATCAGCTACAGCGTAGATTCCTGGATTATCAAGTAAACATTGGCAACAGAATGATTGAATTGTTAACGAGTGGTGATCCGGAAAGTCAGGCAAAGGCTACTGAAATACCAAAGCTGAAAACGCGTTTTCAGGACATCGTTGATGAATTGTTCAAAGATACAGGTAAGAAGTTGATACGTAAAAGCAATGAAATCCGTTTCATGCAGGAAATGAACCTATTGGGCGCATTTCATGGTTCTTCTGGCGAAACCCAGGAGGAAGAATTGACTCCTTATCAGCTTTCTTCTGGTGAAAAACAGATGCTGGTAATTTTGCTTACAGTTTTGGTGCAAGATCAGCAACCTTATGTTCTGTTTATGGACGAACCAGAGGAGAGTCTTCACATTGAGTGGCAAGAGCGCATGATTTCGTTGATTCGTGAATTGAATCCAAATGCGCAGATTATTCTGACAACTCATTCTCCTGCTGTGATTATGAATGGATGGATGGATGCCGTAACCGAGGTAAGTGACATATCAAGATAAGCCTTATGCCCAAGCGACTGACCGATAACCTGAACTCACTCTATCTTGGGGCTGCCAATACGTTGAAGCCAAAGAATTCAAGACGGAAAATTGTAGTGTATGTTGAAAGCTACGATGATATTCTGTTTTGGCGAAATGTTCTATCAACTTATGAAAATGATTCTCGCTATTTTGAGGTCATGTTACCATCGCGTGATTCTCTTACCAAAGGAAAGAAATCTGCTATTACAAATCTTCTGGGTGAGTCTTTGGGGCAGAATATGATAGCTTGTGTTGATGCTGATTACGATTATCTCCTGCAGGGAGCAACTGAAACATCACGTAGAATATGCAATAGCCCTTATATTTTCCATACTTATGCCTATGCCATAGAGAACTATCAGTGTAATGCAAGGAACTTGCATGAGGTATGTGTAATGGCTACGTTGAATGACCATGAACTGCTAAACTTTAGTGAGTTTTATCGTATATATTCGGAGATTGTTTATCCTTTGTTTGTGTGGAATGTATATTTCTATCGTCTGCATGATTTAAGAACATTTCCTATGTTGGAGTTTTGCAATGTTGCTCGCATTGATAATATCTCTTTGCAGCGTCCTGGAAAAGTGCTGGAGGACTTGGAACGAAGGGTGCATAGAAAGTTGATGGAACTGGAAAAACAGTTTACCGACAAGATGATGGCGGTCGAAGAGTTGAAGGGAGAGTTGAAAAAACTGGGTGTGCTCCCTGAAAATACTTACTATTTTATTCAGGGACACCATGTCTTTGAGAATGTTACGCTAAAAGTGCTGATACCTGTGTGTACGGTTTTACGTCGTGAAAGAGAGGCGGAAATTAAGGCTTTGGCAACACATGACAGACAGTTAGAAAACGAGTTAACTTGCTATCAGCATAGCCAGAGTAGTGTGGAGTTGATGCTCAAGAAAAACCGAGCTATATTGGATTGTGAACCTTTTGAGCGATTAAAGGCCGATTTAGAGAAATTTCTATCACGAATTTGACCTGTTTTTCAAAGCATTTTGCTAACTTTGCACCCAAATTCACTATAATTAATAAGAAAAATGGCTGAAACCAAAAAAATTAAGACCGCTTTGGTCTCTGTATTCCATAAGGATGGCCTGGATGAATTGTTGGCCAAACTGCATGAGGAAGGTGTAAAATTCTTGTCAACAGGTGGAACTCGCTCATTTATTGAGTCTTTGGGCTTCCCTTGTGATGCAGTTGAAGATTTAACTACTTACCCATCAATTTTGGGTGGTCGAGTAAAGACATTGCACCCAAAGGTATTTGGTGGTATTTTGGGTCGCCGCGAGTTGGCAGAAGATCAGGCCGAAATGGCAAAGTATGAAATTCCAGAGATTGATTTGGTAATCGTTGATCTTTACCCATTCGAAGATACCGTTGCTAGTGGTGCTGATGAACCTGCTATCATTGAGAAGATTGATATAGGTGGCATCTCTTTGATTCGTGCTGGTGCAAAGAATTTTAAGGATGTTGTTATCGTTCCTAGCAAAGCAGAATATCAGCCTTTGTTGGATATTGTTAAGGAGCAGGGTGCTGCTACCACCATCGATCAGCGTCGTTGGTTTGCAATGCGTGCATTTGGCGTATCAAGTCACTACGATACAGCTATTCACGCTTATTTTGAGAAGTAATCTCTAACAGAATAGAATATTGTAAGAAATTGAACGTATAATTTATGGGACTCTTTTCTTTTACACAGGAAATTGCGATGGACCTTGGTACCGCAAACACCATCATCATTGCTGATGGTAAGATTGTGGTAGATGAACCATCTGTTGTTGCCCTGGATAACCGCACGGATAAAATGATTGCGGTAGGCGAGAAGGCCAAGTTGATGTATGAAAAGACCAACAAGAATATTCGTACCATTCGCCCATTGCGTGACGGAGTGATTGCCGATTTCAATGCATGCGAGCAGATGATGCGTGGTCTTATCAAGAAGGTTCATACTGGCAGCCGTTTGTTCTCTCCTTCTTTGAGAATGGTTATCGGCGTTCCTTCTGGAAGTACAGAAGTTGAGTTGCGTGCTGTTCGCGACTCTGCAGAGCACGCTGGCGGCCGTGACGTTTACTTGATTTTCGAACCAATGGCGGCTGCAATTGGTATCGGTCTAGACGTTAATGCACCAGAAGGTAATATGATTGTTGATATAGGTGGTGGTACAACCGAGATTGCTGTAATCTCTTTGGGTGGTATCGTTTCAAACAATTCTATCAAAATTGCAGGTGATGACTTGACAGCAGATATTCAGGACTATATGCGTCGCCAGCACAATGTGAAAGTGAGTGAGCGTATGGCCGAGCGTATCAAGATTAATGTCGGTTCTGCACTTACCGATTTGGAAGATGGTGGCCCTGAGGATTATGTGGTACATGGTCCTAACTGTGTTACCGCATTGCCAATGGAGATTCCAGTTTGCTATCAGGAAATTGCACACTGTTTGGATAAGTCTGTTTCACGTATTGAAGCTGCCGTTTTGAGCGCTTTGGAGGAAACTCCACCAGAATTGTATGCAGATATCGTTAAGAATGGTATTTATCTTACCGGTGGTGGTGCCTTGCTACGTGGTTTGGATAAGCGTTTGGAGCATAAGATCAACATCCCATTCCATATTGCCGATGAACCATTGTTGAGTGTCGGAAAGGGTACTGGCGTGGCATTGAAGAATGTGGAAAATTTCACGTTCTTAATGCGATAAATGAAAAATCTGCTTCTTTTTTTACAGAAGTACAATTATTGGTTTTTATTCCTGTTATTGGAAGTTTGCAGTTTTATACTGCTCTTCCAGTATAACAGGTATCAGGGTAGTGTGTACTTTACCTCGGCCAATGCGGTGTGTGGCTACATTAATAATTTGCAGTCGCAAGTAACTTCGTACTTTTCTCTGAAGGAAATCAATAGTAAATTAACGGAGCAGAACATTCAATTGAATTTAGAAGTAAGTCAATTGCGTTCTCAATTGGATGCCTTACGAGATTCTTCTACCATTTCTCCTGAAATGAAGTCGGTGCTCGATACTTGTCGCACCGTTCCTGCGTCGGTCATCAGTATGACACAAGACCGAAAAAATAATTTCCTAACGATAAACAAGGGCTCTTCTGATGGTATCCGTCCTGAAATGGGCGTTGTTGGTGGAAGTGGATTGGTAGGTGTTGTATTTGAAACCACTACTCACTATTCTTTGGTGCTGCCGTTGCTGAATACACGTTCTTCTATCAGTTGTCGAATTAGAAATCGTGGCTATTTGGGTAATTTGAAATGGGATGGCGATGAAACACGTTATGCCATGCTAGAGGACGTTCCACGTCATGCATATTTCCGAAAGGGGGATTATGTGGAAACAAGTGGTTACAGTAAAACGTTCCCTGCAGGTATCCTGGCAGGACGGATTGTTGCTGTTTACGATTCTGAAGATGGAATGTCGTATCAGTTGAAGGTGAAACTTTCTACTGATTTTGAATTGCTTCGCGATGTACAGGTACTTCAGACGTCAAATGATATGGAGTTGAACACTCTGCAGGATAGAGTGAAAAAATTACAGGAGGAACGCCAATGATTGCAACATTTCTACGTAGGTTGCTTTGGGTGATTATGCTTATCCTGGTCCAAGGGTTGATATTGAACAGGGTAAACGTAATGGGGTATGCTACTCCCATGATTTACATTTACTTCCTGACGGATTTTGCCAAAGGTAGTAACCGTAGTGCTTTGCTTCTTTGGGGATTTGTTATTGGCTTGTTAGCCGATTTCTTCACCAATACACCAGGAATAGCCGCAGCATCATGCACGTTGGTAGCTTTTGTTCAACCAAATTTCCTAAATGTTTTTGCTCCACGTGATAGTGCCGATGATTTTCACCCTTCTTTAAAAAGCATGGGATTCGGTTCTTATTTCCGTTATCTGCTCACACTCACTTTCATTTTCCAATCTTTGTATTATTTGTTGGAAGTGTTTTCATTGACGCACCCCGAAGACATCTACATAAACATAGTAGGCGGAACGCTTTTCACTGTGGTGCTGATGATGGCTATTGCTAGCATGCGAAAGGAAAAATAAAGCATGAAGGACTATAATCTGGAAAAACGTAAATACATTTTGGCGGGCGCAATGATTGTAATCGTTGTGGTCTATATCATTCACCTGTTTACGCTCCAGACTGTGAGTGATGATTATCGAAAGAATGCAGAAAGTAATGCGTTCCTAAATCAGATTCAGTACCCAGCACGTGGTGTTATCTACGATAGAAATGGAAATCTTCTGGTTTATAATCAACCTTCGTACGATGTAATGGTGATTATGCGCGAGGTACAGGATTTGGATACGTTGGATTTCTGTAATTCATTGGGAATAGACAAAAAATATTTTGATAATCGAATGCGAATTATCAAAGACCGCAACTTGAATCCGGGTTATTCGAAATATACACAACAGTTGTTCATGGACCAACTATCAGGTGAGGAGTTTGCCATGTTCAGTGAAAAATTGTACAAATACCCTGGTTTTTATATTCAGAAACGTTCTATTCGTCAGTATGCCACCCATCATGCTGCGCATATCCTTGGTGATGTTGCCGAAGTTTCCAAAGGTGACATGGAAGAGGATGAATATTATTTGCCTGGCGACTACATTGGCAAATTGGGCGTAGAACGATCTTATGAAAAGCAGTTGCGTGGTGAAAAGGGTATTCAGGTGTTGTTGCGTGATGCTCATGGATTAATTAAGGGATCGTACCAGAACGGAGAATATGACAGGAAAGCAGTGCCAGGTAAAAACCTGACACTTACCATTGATATGGAACTACAGGCATTGGGTGAACGATTGATGGAAGGAAAAATTGGTTCTATTGTGGCAATCGAACCTAGTACCGGTGAAGTTCTTTGTATGGTAAGTTCTCCTAATTATGACCCAGATTTGATGGTGGGAAGAAAACGAGGCAAAAACCATTTACTATTGAGTAAGGATGAATGGAAACCTCTTTTGAACCGTGCTATCATGGGGCAGTATCCTCCGGGTTCAACCTTCAAGACTTCGCAGGGCTTGACATTCTTGCAAGAGGGCATTATTACGCCATCTACTGCTTATCCTTGCTATCGTGGGTTTGTCTATGCAGGTTTGCGCGTAGGGTGTCACGGACATGGCTCTCCATTACCTTTGGTTCCAGCTATTGCTACGTCATGTAATGGCTATTTTTGCTGGGGGTTGTATCATATGCTGGGTGCAAAACAGAAGTATGGCAATGTTCAGACAGCAATGACCACATGGAAAGACTATATGGTGTCTATGGGTTTTGGTTATAAATTAGGTATCGACCTGCCAGGTGAAAAACGAGGTATGATTCCTAATGCCCAATTCTATGATAAGGCGTACAAGAGCGATTGGAGTGGATTGACCGTCATCAGTATTGCCATCGGACAGGGTGAGGTAACCCTGGCTCCTTTGCAGATTGCTAATCTGGGTGCTACTATTGCTAACCGTGGCACTTTCATCACTCCACACGTGGTTAAGAAAATTGAAGGTGAGGAGTTGGATAGTATATATCGTTTTCCTCGAAAGACTCTGGTTGACAAGGAGAACTATGAATATATAGTTCAGGGTATGCGTGCTGCTGTTACAGGCGGTACTTGTCGTGGAGCGAACCTGTCTTTTACTGAGGTATGTGGAAAAACTGGTACTGCACAGAACCGTGGTCATGACCACTCAGCCTTTATGGGATTTGCGCCTAAGAATGATCCAAAGATTGCAGTTGCAGTGTATGTGGAAAATGGTGGCTTTGGTGCAACCTATGGTGTGCCTATCGGTGCCTTGATTATTGAACAGTATTTAAATGGTAAACTGTCACCTGCCAGTGAAGCGAAGGCGGCAAGTTTCCAGCATAGAAGAATTTCATATGGTAGCGGAGCGCGATAAAAGTATCTTTAAAATGGTGGATTGGTTCACTATTGCGCTGTATGTGGGCTTGCTCGTATTCGGCTGGTTCAGTGTATGCGGTGCCAGCTACGATTATGGCGAGGTAGATTTCTTTAGTTTCGATTCTCGTGCAGGAAAGCAGTTGTTGTGGATAGGATGTTCTTTTGGATTGGGCTTTTTGCTGCTGATGCTTGAGGAGCGTATATATGAGATGTTCACCAATATCATCTATGTAGTGATGATGGCACTGCTGGTGGTTACCATTGTAATAGCCCCGGATACGAAAGGTTCACACTCTTGGTTGATATTGGGTCCTGTAAGTTTACAACCGGCAGAATTTGCAAAGTTTGCTACAGCATTATGCGTTGCGAGGTTTATGAATTCCTATGGATTTAATATCCATAAAATGAAGGATTTCTTCTTTGCTGTAGGTATTGTTGTACTACCAATGCTACTTATTGTAGCTCAGCGCGAAACAGGTTCTGCTTTGGTTTATACTTCTTTCTTCCTGATGTTTTATAGAGAAGGAATGCCCGGTTCTATTCTGTTTTCGGGAATTTCAGCCGTATGCTATTTTGTAATAGGTTTGCGATTCCAGGATGTTCTTTTTGCGCACGATTCCACTTCTGTAGGAAAATTTGCAGTCATGTTAATGGTAACAATTTTCTCCATTGGCATGGTAAAGGTGTATTGTAATAATAATAAGGTGGTGCGTAACCTTTCCATTCTTAGTTTTGGCGCAACAGGTTTGGCTTTGCTTTTTGCCTATCAAAGTATTCCTTTTGACGTAACATATGTACAACTGGGAGTCATTCTGTTTATTGTTGCATATCTAGTATATTTGGCCATTCGTGACCGTATCATGAACTATGCTTTTATTGCAACATTTGCTGTCTGCTCGTTAGGTTTTCATTATTCTACAGATTATGTAATGAATAAGGTAATGGAACCACATCAGCGTATTCGTATCAATGTTTTGCTTGGTATAGAAGAGGATTTGTCGGGTGCAGGATACAATGTGAACCAGTCAAAGATAGCCATCGGTTCTGGCGGTTTAACAGGTAAGGGATTTTTAAATGGTACCCAGACAAAACTAAAATATGTGCCAGAGCAGGATACTGATTTCATCTTCTGTACAGTAGGAGAGGAAGAGGGGTTTGTTGGCGCAGCTGGTGTTTTGGTAGGGTTCCTTGTATTGATACTCCGTCTTTTCCATTTAGCAGAACGGCAACCAACCCGCTTTGGACGAATATACGGTTATTCGGTTTTAGGAATATTCTTTTTCCATCTATTTATCAATGTGGGAATGGTGCTGGGTTTAACACCAGTAATTGGCATCCCACTGCCTTTCTTTAGTTATGGTGGTTCTTCTTTATGGGGATTCACCATCCTGCTGTTTATCTTCCTGCGCATTGACGCAGAACGTGAGCGCATGAAGCGTTAACGCTTTGTAATACAGATGCCAATCTCAGAAATTCCTTCCAATTTTTCTCTTTGCATGGCGTGGTAGAGAAGGATGGTATCTGTAGAATCACTTGCAATAAAAGGAATCTCTTCTGATAGAAATGTGTTGTAGAAGATTGCTTCCTGATGTTGAGGATTACTTTCCCTTTCAGTTTTTATTTCTACTGTTTTTTGAACTTTCCCGTTATTGGTAATAATGCTAAGATTTTTGTATGGGTATGTTTTTTTTATGCGTCCTTCCAGTTTAAAGGCATAGTGCTGTTTGGGGACAAGACTGTCAACTTTGAATGTCAATGTGTCGTTCCTGTTCCATACTCCGTTTTTCACAGCTTGGTAGTCATGAAAGACGGTCGCTTTGTCCAAACAACTGCATAGCAGGAAGAGTATTCCTGCTATGAGTGTGACATTATTGATTGTTTTCTGGATTCTTCGCATCCCTTTGTTGTGGGTTGTTGTGCCTATTGTTACGGCCATGGTTTTTATCGCGATCTCTGCGTGGTGGACGTTGCTCTCTATTTTCTCTAGGAGGACGTTGTTCCCTTGGCTGCTGATCGCCTCTTGTTTGTTCGTTTTTAGGTTGTTGTTCGCCACCCTTGTAACCACTTTTTTTCTTTTTCTTGTTTTTACGCTGCTTGTCAAAGCGTGTCAAGTCATCCTGTTCTGCCAAATCTACACGGGCAGATGCCTGAGTATTGCCTGTAATGTCAAGTGTTTCTGGTTTCTCGCCATTACGGTTCATGTTCAGTACCTCAAAGGCGCGTTTTGCCGGAATGGTAATCAGGTTGGCGGCAATGTTCTTGTCACTTGAATAGGTAACCATACCTGAAAGGATATCAGCTTTGAAATAGAAGAACTCTCCATCTTGTGTCTGAAGGGTGATTTCGCGTGAAGGCAGGCGCTTGTTGGCTTCAACATAGGTGTCAACTTCATAGTTGAGGCAACATTTTAGTTTGGCGCATTGTCCTGCCAGCTTCTGTGGATTCAACGAAATATCCTGGAAACGGGCTGCACCGGTAGAAACCGATACAAAGTTTTTCATCCAGGTTGCACAGCACATCTCTCTACCGCAAGGACCAATACCTCCAATGCGTCCTGCCTCCTGACGGGCGCCAATCTGTTTCATCTCGATGCGTACTTTAAAGGCATCTGCCAGAACTTTGATAAGTTGGCGGAAATCCACACGTCCATCAGCAATATAATAGAAGATTGCCTTGTTGCCATCACCTTGATACTCTACATCTCCGATCTTCATCTCCAGTCCTAGGTCCTTGGCAATCTGGCGAGAACGAATCATGGTATCCTGCTCACGGCTTTTGGCTTCCTCGTATTTCTCCATATCTACAGGTTTTGCAATTCTGTAGATACGCTTGATGTCTGCTTCATTTCGGATGTTTGCCTTCTTGATCTGCAGTAGCACTAATCTACCGGTAAGGGTAACGGTACCAATGTCGTGGCCAGGAGAAGCCTCTACGGCCACAATATCACCTTTCTTTAGGTCAAGGCCATTGGTGTTGTGATAGTACCCCTTACGGGTGTTCTTGAACTGTACCTCTACCAAGTCGGTCTCCTTGTCGTTTCCGTCAATGTCTGCCAACCAGTCGTAGGTGTTCAGTTTATTGTCCGAACGTCCGCATCCCTTGCAGCAAAGTCCGCGTCCGTTTCCATTTAGTTTAAAGTCAGTCATATATATTTATTGTATCAGCAAAACGATAGTCTTAAGAGCAAAGTCAAAGAACACCATGCGTGCGTTCACGTTTTGCTCAATATGTCGTTGTGCTTCTGTTAGTTCATTCATTATTCCAATCACATTACGCTCGTTTATAAAGCGTGCAAATCGCACAGAGAAATCTCTTTCCTGTGTGTTCATGTAGTTTAGACTTTCGTCATGAAAGTTGTATATGAAGTATTCACGTATCTGTTGTTGGCAGTAAGTAAGGAAGTTCTTCTGTCTTTCCCTTCCCCAACTAGCCACTTGTTCGCTCCATTGCTTCATCTCCTTTACTTTGCGCTGGTAGGCCAATCGCATCAGTAATACAAACATGTCGAAGAATAAGGCGGCATCTTCATTGATGCTGATGGCTTCCAATGCTCTCAGGTAACTACCATTTGCAATGTGTGAGATGTTTCGGGCATTATCAGGACCAATGTTATCTTTTTCTATCAGTGTATGTTCGATCTGCTCGTTGGTGAGGCGTTTGAACTCTATCTCCTGTGTTCTGCTTCGAATGGTTTGCAGTAATGCTTCTGGCAGTTCACTTACCAGAATGAAAACTGTTTGGGTTGGGGGTTCTTCAAGTATTTTCAGAATCTTGTTGCTGCATTCCTCCTGCATCTTCTCGGGCAGCCACATAATCATTACCTTGTAACCTCCTTGACTTGATTTCAACGTTAGTTTGCGCTGAATCTCTTCGCTTTCACGAGTATAGATGGTAGCTTGCTGGTTTTCTGCACCCATCACACTTAACCAGTGGTTGATGTTGAAATAGGGTGTTTCCAGTACAAATGGACGCCATTTGTTCAGCATGTCATCGCTCAGTGTTTTCTTATCTGAAGATTTTGAAACATTGATTACGGGGTATACAAAATGTAGGTCGGGGTGCTGCAATTTGTTGAACATCTTACATGAAGGACATTCTCCGCAAGCATCCTCTTCTCCAGGATTTTGGCAACAGAGATAGCGGGCAAAGGCAATGGCTAGAGGGAGTTTACCCACTCCTTCAGGACCGGTAAACAGCAAGGCATGGGGAACACGCTTCTCACGTGCTTCCTTTATCAAGCGCTGCTTAATACTGTCTTGTCCTATGATGTCTCTGAAAAACATGCTTAGTATATGTTTTTTGCTACTTCACAAATGCTATCTACTGCGGATACAGTGTAGAAATGAATACTTGGAACGCCGTGTGCCATCAGTTCCTTGCACTGGTAGGTACACCATTCTATACCTAGTTGCTTGGCATCTGCATCAGTCTTGCACTTCAGGGCTTCTGTTGCCAGTTCCTGTGGAAGATCCAGGTGGAAAGTCTTTGGAACAACGGTTAACTGACTGAGTTTGGCAAAAGGTTTGATTCCGGGAATGATAGGTACATTGATACCTGCAGTACGTGCTTTCTCAACAAAATTAAAATACTTTTGGTTGTCAAAGAACATTTGCGTTACAGCATAGTCGGCTCCTGCATCTACCTTTTTCTTCAGCCAATATAAATCCTGCTCAGCATTGGGTGATTCCTCGTGCTTTTCGGGGTAACAGGCCACACCGTATGAAAAGTTTCCAGGTACTTTGATTGTAGAACCATCGATAAATCGTCCTGCGTTGAAGTCATTTATCTGGTCTTGTAGGTCGATGGCATGTGTTGGTCCGTTGGGCTCAGGGATGAATACATTGTCGTCCTTTGCCTTGTCACCACGTAACACCAAAAGATCTGTCACGCCCAAAAACTGCAAGTCCAGTAGCATGTATTCTATGTCTTCACGGGTGAAACCGCTGCATACCATGTGAGGAACTACCTTGATTCCGTAGCGATTGTGTATGGCAGCAGCTACGGCAACCGTGCCAGGGCGCTTGCGCACTCGCTCACGGGTATAAAGACCGTTTTCACTCTCCTTATATACAAATTCACTGCGATGGGTAGTGATGTTTATGTATTTTGGATCGAATTCTTTTAGTTTGTCGATGTCATTGAACAGTTTGTCTGTTCCTCCGCCTTTTACTGGTGGAAGAACCTCGAAAGAAAAAGCTGTTTTCTTGTCCTGTTCGATTAAATCAATAATGCTCATTCTTGCTCAAAATTAAAGAGTGCATAATTTTGGGCAAAATTACGTAAAAAAGTTGAGAATTTGGGTAAGAATACACATTATTTATGTGTTTTACACCTCGCAGCTGAATGAATCTACAATACCTAATAGTTTTCCTTCTGTATCGGTAACAAGTACGGCATGAATTTTAAAGTAGTTCATCATGTGCTGAATCTTGCTAACCACCATGTCGGGTTGAATACATTTTGGGTTCTTTGTCATCACTTCATTAACCTTTGCCTCGAAGAAGCGTTCGCGGTGATTCTGCATGGCCCTGCGAATGTCGCCATCAGTGATGATACCTTGTATTTTGTCGTTTTCCATGATAACGCAAAGTCCCAATTTCCCGGCGCTTACATGCAAGATGGCGTCACTCAGCAACATGTCTGGACCAATGATAGGAAGATCCTCTTTCCACATCACGTCGCGAGCAGTGGTAAGCAATCTTCTTCCTATGCTTCCACCAGGGTGGAACTGGGCAAAGTCATTGGCTTCAAAATGACGCACTTCGATTAATGCGCAAGCCAATGCATCACCAATGGCCAGTGCTGCGGTGGTGCTACTAGTAGGAGCAAGATTCAATGGACAAGCCTCGCGTTCAACCCATGCCTTGATATGACAGGTGCTGTATTTTGCAAGCAGAGAGTCTTCATTGCCTGAAATTCCGATGATTGGCAGCTTTCGGTGCTGTATGTAGGGTAAGATGCGCAGCAGCTCATCGGTTTGACCAGAATAACTGATCATCATAACCACATCGCCATCTGCTACCATGCCTAAATCGCCATGAAATGCATCCAGAGGATTCATGAAAATGGCAGGTGTTCCTGTGCTGGATAGGGTTGCTGCAATCTTGGCACCTACGTTCCCGCTTTTTCCCACACCGGTAACAATTACTTTTCCGGTGCAGTTTAGCATCAGGTCAACAGCTTTGTCAAATTCCTCATCCAGTTGAGGGATGAGTGCCAATATGGCGTTTGCTTCATCTTGCAGGCATCGCTCTGCGTATTTTCTTATTTCAGACATAAGTGCAATTCTTTTATAGTAATGAAACGATTACGTTTTCCAGTTCATTTAGATACAGCATGTTTGGACCGTCGCTCTTGGCTGTGTCGGGAGTTGGGTGTGTTTCAAAGAAGTAGCCTGTAGCACCAAATGCCTTTGCTGCCAGTGCCATCATTGGAACAAATTCACGGTTACCGCTAGTACAGCCATTTCCTCCTCCAGGGCGTTGAACGGCATGGGTGCAATCCATGATGACGGTGTCTGTCCATTGCTTCATGTCTGGGATGTTGCGGAAATCCACTGCCAGATTATTGTATCCAAACATGTTACCACGTTCGGTAAGCCAAACCTTATTGTTACCACTTTCGCGTACCTTCTGTACAGGATACTGCATGTCTATGCCACTAAGGAACTGGGCCTTTTTGATATTCACTACTTTTCCTGTTTTTGCTGCTGCTACCAGCAAATCTGTTTGTCGGCAAAGAAAAGCCGGAATCTGTATCACATCTACCACCTGTCCTGCAGCTTCTGCCTGAATACTTTCATGGATGTCGGTGAGAATCTTCAGCCCAAAATGCTGCTTGATGCTGTCTAGCATCTGCAACCCTTTTTCTAGTCCTGGACCACGAAAACTTGAAATCGAGGTGCGGTTTGCCTTGTCGAATGAAGCCTTGAAGATAATATCTAACTCGTATTTCTTGTTCAGCCTACAAAGTTCCTGTGCTACGGTGTCCAGTAATTCCTGACTTTCTATTACGCAGGGGCCTGCAATGATGATAGGTTTACTCATGTTTTGTGATTATTGTTTGTGGCAAAGGTAATGATTTTAATTAAGAAACTATTATGTTTTAGCAATATTTTGTATTCTTATTGTAGTGTTTTGTATCATTTATGACAATTGTTAAATATACAATATGGATATTCTGAAGATCCCATGAATAAAGCTGTGCAACAAAATGCACCCATTTTAAACACAAATCAATACCCTTTTATTCTTAGAAATATTTTTGTTATATTCAAAAAATGTGTTCCTTTGCATTGTAAATAATAACAAGATACTCCAAAAAACATTATAAAAGTGATTGCTACAGAAAATTAAAGACTCTGCGTTTAGGCTGCCGGTGGGCAGCCTGATTTTTTTTATGATACTAATGTAAAAGCCCCGAATTGTTTGCTAACAATCCGGAGCTTAGTTCTTTCTTTTTAAACTCTTAATCCTTAACTAAGAGTTCAATAGCTTCTGTTATTTCCTGCACTGAAATACCCAGTGCTTTCATTTTGCTTATAAATTCGGGAAGATCCTCTTTAAAAAGTAATTCCTTGCGTAACTGCATGATGCGCTTTCGGGCTGTGGGTGCTACAAAGTAACCTACACCGCGCTTGTTGTAGATAATCTCGGTTTGCTGCAGGTAATCAAACGATCGCATAACGGTATTGGCGTTTACCTCTACCATCGAGGCATATTCGCGTACCGATGGTATTCGCTCGTCTTCCTTGTATACTTGTTGCTGAATCTCGTCGCAGATACGATCGGCAATTTGTAGATAAATGGGTCTGCTTTCCTTAAAAATCATAAGAATCTTCTGTTTTTTACAATTTCACGGTTAACAAAGTGCTTATAGCCTACACAGGCAAATGTTATGTTCAAGCCCAGGGCAATGGTGTTGGCCGCCCATCTTATGACTGTTGCAGCTTTATTTGGCTCTATGTTGTGCATCCAGTTCCACAGCAGCTCTGCTCCAACATTATCCATAAACAAACCGAACATTACCAGCGCTACAATGCCAATTCCCCATGTCTTAATTATGGCACGTTTGGTGAACAGACAACCACCCATGAACAGGTAGGTAGTAGGCAGGAGTAATACATTTATAAAATCAAAATACATATAAGTTGTTTCGCCATTTGAATTGGTAGCCACAAGACTTGGGAATAAACTATGCCAATGGCTGAAGAAATCAAAAAATGCTAGATTTGTGCTTCCCTCGGGCATCCAAGGAACCATTACCAGATAGTGAATCAGGTCGCCCAGAAAGAAACATGCCAATAACATGATAGGGAAGAGAATGAAACAGATTACCATGCGACTCAGCAGTTTTTCGGTCATGCTGGCTGGAAGCATAAGGTAACTGATTTTCTTCTGCTTTGCATTAATGAAGCTGCTGATAAGACATGGGAATGTCATTAGCATGGCTATAGTCATAGACATGATTCCGCTCCATTGTAATACAGAAAAAGCCTCCTGAGTGTGTAATACTGTATATCTTGAGTTCCAGTTCATAATACAAAGGCCAATAACGTATGCCAATGTATAGGATATGATCATTGAGCGGTATCCTTTCCAGTTGGTAATGAGGTCCCAACGTGTAACATTTGCTATTCTTTTAATGCTTGCCATATCGATTACTTCTTTAAATTGTTAAACTTCTGTGGATTAGCGATGCAGGCATTGAACAGCATCTCTAGGTCAATCTGTGTTTCACGGTTCTCTGTGTTAGGACGTACTACAGCGGCTCCTCCAATAGTTGGAAGGCAGAAGATTGCATCCTCTGGCATTTCGCCACCCTGCACGAATTCAAAGCTAAAAGCATTGGCAATCTCACCGATATTTGCATTCAATAGCACCTGGCTGTTTTCTATAATGATGATATGATCCAGCAGCATTTCTACATCCTTTACCTGATGGGTAGAGATAAGAATGGTGCGCTCGTCGGTCATGCAGCGACTTACAACCTTGCGGAACTGGCTTTTTGAAGGGATGTCTAATCCATTGCTTGGCTCATCCATGATGAGCAACTGAACACCTGTAGCCAGTGCAAAACAGATATAAACCTTCTTTTTCTGTCCCATTGACAACTGGCCAAGGTTTAGCTCGGGAGTTAGTTCAAAATCTTTCAGGCACTCGTTCATCAATTCCTTGTTGAAGTTAGGGTAGAAAGGTGCGTTAGTGTTGATGTATTGCTGAAGAGAAATGGCTGGCAAGTCGAACTCCTCAGGAACGATAAAGATTTCTTGCAGAAGTTCTGGCTTGCGCTTCCATACGTTTTGTCCGTTGAAGGTAATACTACCTTTCTGGGTGCGTAGCAATGCGCTGATTAAATACAGCAGGGTTGACTTTCCTGCGCCATTCTTGCCAAGTAAGCCGCATACGTTTCCTTTTGGTATGGTGAGGCTAAAATCAGTGAAAACCATCTTGTGGCTTTTCTTGTACTGATAAGTGATTTTGTTAATTTCAATCATTGTTTTGGTGTATTAGTTAATTAGTACACTGCAAAGGTAAGGCAATATTAGTGTACTATCCAAGTAATACACCTTTAAATTAACGTCTTTTAAGAAAAGTGTGGCTTCGTCAAGATGTTTACCTTATATAATAAATAGGGTATCTGAACTGAATTTCTTTAAACTTTCACAAAACTCTTTACTCCTAACTATTACTCCCAACTAATTTACGTATCTTTGTGCCGAAAAGAACAAAATAACACAATATAGATTATGGTAAAGCATGTAATTTTATGGACTCTGCGTGCAGAATTGGTAGGCGATGAGCGCGAGGCTGTCAAGCAGGGCATTAAGCAGGGGCTAGAGGCATTGAAAGGTCGTATTCCTGGTTTGATCGACATTAAGGTAAACATTGATTGCCTGGCATCATCAAATGCAGATGTAATGCTTGATTCACTTTTCGAGGATGAAGCTTCACTAAAGGGATACTCTATTCATCCCGAGCATGTTGCAGTGGCCAATGGTAAGGTGCGCCCTTACACAGCTACCCGTACATGTATGGATTATGAAGTATAAATATCAAAAAGAGAAAACTATGAATAAGATAAAGATGATTTTGGCAGTCTTGCTAGGCTGCGCATTTGTCACATCTTGTGTAAAGACGGATGTTGATGACAGTAAGGAATTTGTGAGTGGATATTTTACCATTACCGGAAGTAAGGACCTGGGATATACAGCCTATGCTGATGGTGGTGGTAAGGCTACATTGGCAGCAGGTACCGACTTGTCGGATGCCGAGCGTGCGCAGTTGAGCCTTCAGTATAACAAGTCTGATAAGTCGCAGGAAGGCGGTCAGGTTTCTGTGAAAAATGCACAGGTTGTGTCTGGCGAGTTTGTAACAGTTGTAAAGCCTGTTACGCTGGATGAGGCTACTGCAAAAGGCGTTATGGAACCAGGCAAGCGTGCAAAGGTATTGAAGTTGCTGGATATCTGGGCGTATGGCGGTTATCTTAACATTGGTGCCAGCTGTTACTACAAGCAGGAAAACGACAAGAATATTGCTCCAGATTTCTATCTAATTTACAATCCTGATTACCAGGCACCAAACAAGTTAGACTTGACTTTTATCTACGATACCAAGGGTAACAATGAAGGCGGGGGCATGCGTACCGGAAACTTGCTTCGTTCATACGATATTTCAAAACTGGGAAGCATTGTTCCTGGTAACGACTCTGTAGAGGTGAAGATTACCTTCGATGGCATTTCAGATCCTGTTATTTCTAAGTTCGCACGTACTACATTCGTAAAGCCATTTGCATTGTATTGATACGTGTCTTATGGCAGTCTTTAAGCCTCTATTATCCCTCACCCGAAACATAATAAATGTTTAGAGTGAGGGATAATAGATGTTTCGACGAAGGATAAGTAATGGCAAAAACAAGAATAAGATGAAACATTTTCCTATTGTGATATTCTTGGTTCTGTTGCTAAGTTCGGTAGCAGTAGGACTGGATAGTTTCTGGAGAACAGAAGGCCTGATTCGCCGGCATGTTGATAATGCCTTGGCTATGACACTGGCCGAAATGTCTGCCGATAGAGTGGATGCTGATACCATACAGAACTACCGTAACCACATTTCTATTGCTGCAGTGCGAGATACTGCTTGTATTGCAGTTAGAACAGAGAGTCGCAACGGACAGAATCACACTGTGTTGCAGGCAGATGCAGGATGCTCGTTTGCTACAGTTTTTTCTCTTTCAGATCAGCAAATCTCCGGTTGGCTGATGATGATGGCAGTTCTTTGGGCAGTGGGATACCTATGGTACAGACGATATCACACCAATATGCTTGTTCCTGTAATAACTTCGCCAGCATCTTATGGAGGCCTGGTATTAAGTGACAACGATGCTTGTTTCTACACACATGATGGAACTCAGGTAAAGCTTACGCCAATGCAGCACAAACTTATGGAAATGTTCTTCCAGAAAGAAAACCACACGCTCACTAAACAAGAGATTTGTGATGCTCTATGGCCAAAGAAACCCGATGCAAGCGACACACTCTACACACTGATTCGTCGTTTGAAACCCATGCTCGAGGCAAGTAGTCATCTAAAAATAGAAAGCAATCGGGGTAATGGCTATGTATTGATAGATAAATAGTTAGCATTTAATGACAAAAATGTCAGGCAAATGTCAGTTACTATTTTCTGCCTGTCCGTCTATTTAACCCTACATTTGCAGCAATCAACCTTTTTTGCTGCAATGAAACGTAAAAATACCCTGAGAAATCAAACCTTTATTGGATTGGCAGGTTTCATTCTTATCCTGCTAATCTTCTCATTGGCACCCCGTACCAAGTCTAGGGGGAGTAATGACTTGCCCATACTGATAATGGAGTCTATTAACAAGTCAAGGCTTTATACCTATACAAATGAGATGTTTGGTTTCAAGATGTATTATCCCAATTTTTTCGAGGTGGATGAACAGGAAGATTATCAGGATTTCTTCCAGGCTTCATTGTGGCGTTTTAATGTGCACATTGTGCAACAATGCTATGCAACGGCTCATGCACCCAGAGAAACACCTCAGGGTGTGGCAATACCACAGCCCATGCTAAAGGGAGAGAGTTTTGCTCAAGTTGTTGAACAGCAACCACCAAAGGATGAATACGAGGTGACTTGCCTTTTGTCGGAAGAAAATCCCAATTACCTTTACCATGCCCGTTTTATCCGCAAGCAGCAAACGTGGTTTGTGCAGGCTCTTATCTTTCCACAAGGGTATGCTCCAGTGGTGCGTCGACTGCTGAATCTGGTGGATTCCTGGCAGGTATGGGAATAAAAAAAAGAGGACTGAAAGTCCTCTTTTTATTTTGGTGATCCGCTTGGGGCTCGAACCCAAGACCCCATCCTTAAAAGGGATGTGCTCTACCTGCTGAGCTAGCGGATCGACCTAAAAAGCATTTCCTTTTCGGAATTGCGGGTGCAAAGATACTACATTTTATCGGTTTTGCAAATAATTTTACTCTTTTTATGTGACGAACTCTTCATTTTCAACGTACTCCTGGTCTTTCATGGTACGGTATTGTTTGTAGTATGCCTTCAGGATTGTGGTAAGTGGCAAGGCGATAATCAAACCGATAAAGCCTAGCAAGGCACCCCAGACACTGAGTGAAAGCAGGATGATGGCAGGGTTCAGACCCATGTTCTTTCCCATAATCCAAGGGGTTAGGACAAAGTCCTGGATAATCTGTACCACGGCATAGATGATGAGCACTTGCAACATGACAAACCAGAAACTGCTATTGGTTTCTGATGCCTTTAGGGCCGCTAATAATGCTGCAGGAATCAGCGAGACGAGCTGCAAATAGGGCACCATGTTCAGTAATCCGATGAACAGACCTAAACCAATGGCCATAGGGAAGTTGATGAAACTGAATCCGATGGCAAACATGACACCTACCATCAGTGCAATGAGCGACTGGCCACGGAAATACTTGCTCATGTACATCTTAACGTCCTCAACCAGTTGTGTAACCCTTTCCTGATGACGTAATGGAATGAATTTCAACCATCCCTTAGTGATGGTTTCGTAATCCATAAGGATGAAGAACAGGTATAGGAATACCATGAAGATAGTAAAGATTCCATATACCATGCTAAAGGTGCGGCCTATAAATGCCATCAGCTTGGGTGCAAGCTCGTTAAGGATGCTAACATAATCCAGGTTCTTGAAGAACTCTATGGTTGAAAGATAATTGTTCATGTAGGTTATCACATCTGTTGGAACCACGCCGACATCGGCCTTTGAGTAAATGATATGTTGGGTTAATTCCTTTAGCTTAACCAGCTGGTGCACCAGTGGAGGAACTATGAGGAAGAATGCAGCAGCGATAATCGCCAGTACCAGAATTACAGAAAGGAAAATACTGATGACACGACTATGAAGGTGGCATTTCTTCTCGAAGAAGTCCACCAATGGATGTATCATGTAGGCTACACCTAGTGCAATGAAAAATGGCAGTAGGGCAGCACTCAGCAGGTTCAGCAGGTACAGTACGGCAGCAACGGTAATGGCCACGCTACACGTACGAAGAAATGAATCGGTAGTAATTTCTTTTTTCATGAATAGTTATGTTGTTTCTGCAAAAATAAGATTTTTTTTTGAAAGAACACTAACAAGGCCACTAAATAGACAAAACACGTTAAAAATAAGCATGCTTTTGCCATGCAAATCTTTTTTCTGACTACATTTGCTTTAAAGAAAGAAAAAATGGGAATGCTATACATTGTTCCTACTCCGGTAGGTAATCTTGAGGATATGACTTTCCGTGCCATAAAGGTGCTTAAGGAAGCCGACTTGATCTTGGCAGAGGATACACGCACATCGGGTATCCTGCTCAAGCATTTCGACATCAAGAATACCTTGTTGTCTCACCATAAGTTCAATGAGCACCAAACTACAGAACGTATGGTAGAGCGTATCAAGGCTGGAGAGAACGTAGCTTTGATCAGCGATGCTGGTACGCCAGCCATCAGTGACCCAGGTTTCCTTCTGGTGCGTGAATGTGTGCGCAATGGCATTACAGTGAGTTGTCTACCTGGTGCTACAGCCTTTGTTCCAGCTTTGGTAATGAGTGGCCTGCCCGATGAACGTTTCTGTTTTGAAGGATTCCTGCCACAGAAGAAAGGTCGCAACACCCGCCTCACCAACCTGGTAGATGAAACCCGCACTATGATTTTCTATGAGTCACCTTATAGATTGGTAAAGACATTGGAGCAGTTCGTCACTTTCTTCGGAGCAGAGCGTCAGGTATCTGTATGCCGTGAAATCTCGAAGATGCACGAGGATAATGTGCGCGGAACATTACAAGAGGTAGTAGACCATTTTAAACAAACCGAACCCCGTGGTGAGATTGTAATCATACTTGCCGGAAAGGAAGAGGTAAAGGAAAAGAAAAGTAATCATCAAAAATATAAAGAAGAATGAAGAAAATGATTTTTGCGTCATTGTGCCTGGTGGCTATGATGGCGTCTTGCGACGGTAAAAAGCAGAACATGATACCTGAGTCTCAGGTAGCACATGAGCGTGATTCTTTGATGCAGGCCATCAGCCAGCGCGATGCAGAACTGGATGAGATGATGACCATGGTTAATGATATCAATACTGGTTTCCAGCAGATTAACGCTGCACAGGGTCGTGTAGTAAGTGAGAAGGCAGAGGGTGGCAATATGCGCTCTCAGATTCAAGATAACATGAACTTCATCCAGCAGACCATGCAGCAGAACCGCGAGCAGATTGAAAAGCTGAAGGCACGTTTGAAGAATAGTTCATTGTCAAACACTAAGTTGCAGGAAACTATCGACCAGCTCACCGCTCAGTTGGAGGAGAAGAATGCTCAGTTGGAGGCACTGCGTGCAGAACTTGCTAACAAGGATATTACCATCCAGGAGCAGGGCCAGCAGATTGAGAACCTGAATGCTAACGTAAGCGACCTGAATGCCCTGAACGAAGAAAAGGCTGCAATGGTGGCACAGCAGGACAAGCAATTGAACACTGCATGGTTTGTTTTTGGAACCAAGGCAGAGCTGAAGGAACAGAAGATTCTAGAGAAGGGTGATGTTCTGAAGAACGGTAACTACAACAAGGAATACTTCACCCAGATTGATATCCGTACCTATAAGGAAATCAAGCTGTATTCTAAGAGTGCTAGCATGCTTACCAATCACCCAGCAGGTTCTTACACCTTGGAGAAGGACAGCAAGGGTCAGTATGTGCTGAAGATTACAGATCCTAATAAGTTCTGGAGTGTAAGCCGTTACTTGGTAATCCAGGTAAAGTAAATATAAACCTACCATAATAAGCACGTTGGCAGTAATGCCGGCGTGCTTTTTCCTTTCTCTAATTACCTTGAAAAAGTTGCATGACAAATGACCAAAGAATCTAAATCTATCCTAAAGCACAATGGAGTAAGCTATTTGCTTCCCTTTATCCTAGTTACCAGTTGCTTTGCTCTCTGGGGCTTTGCCAACGACATTACTAACCCCATGGTAAAAGCATTCTCGAAGATTTTTAGAATGAGCGTTACCGATGGAGCCCTGGTGCAGATGGCTTTCTATGGTGGATATTTTGCCATGGCATTCCCTGCTGCCATGTTTATCCGCAAGTATTCTTATAAAACGGGTATCATGATGGGTCTGGGACTGTATGCCCTTGGTGCATTGCTGTTCTTCCCTTCAAAGGAGATGGGTAGTTTCTATCCATTCCTGGCAGCCTACTTTATCCTTACCTGTGGCTTGTCGTTCCTGGAAACTAGTTGTAACCCTTACATCCTTTCCTTGGGTTCGAAAGAGACAGCAACCCGCCGATTGAACATGGCTCAGGCATTTAATCCAATGGGTTCATTGGCAGGCATGTATATTGCCATGAACTTCATTCAGAACAGGTTGAATCCTATGGATACGGCAGAACGTGCCTTGTTGAATGATACAGAGTTCGAGGCAATGAAGGAATCAGACTTGAGCGTGCTGATTGCACCTTATTTAATGATAGGCTTTATCATCATTGCCATGCTGGCTGTGTTCTGGTTCAGCAAGATGCCAAAAGTTGGCGATACAGCAGCAGAGAGCAAGGCAGGCTTCTGGAAAACTCTGAAGAATGTATTCAGTATCAAGCACTACCGTGAAGGTGTCATTGCACAGTTCTTCTATGTAGGTGCCCAGATTATGTGCTGGACATTTATTATTCAGTATGGAACTCGTTTGTTTACCCAGCAAGGTATGCCCGAACAGGAAGCCGAGGTGCTGTCACAGCAGTATAACATCATTGCCATGGTAATGTTCTGTATCAGTCGTTTTGTATGTACTTTCTTCCTGAAGTTCGTCAATGCAGGTAATCTGTTGCGTATTCTGGCATGTGTGGGTACTTTGCTCACCGTTGGCGTAATTTTCTTCCAGAACATCATGGGACTGTATTGCTTGGTAGGCGTATCAGCCTGCATGTCATTGATGTTCCCTACCATCTATGGCATTGCACTGGATGGTGTAGAAGGCGATGAGGCTAAGTTTGGTGCCGCAGGTCTGATTATGGCTATCCTAGGAGGATCTGTGTTGCCACCAGTTCAAGCATCTATCATCGACCAGAATGTCATTGCTGGTATGCCTGCCGTAAATGTGTCGTTCATTCTTCCACTCATCTGCTTTGTGGTGGTAATGATATACGGACATAGAACATACTGCAGAACGAAATAAAATAATAAAAGGTGGAGTTTTCTCCACCTTTTATTATTTAAAGTTTAAGTGGTTTAATTGTCGCTTCGCTCCAGTTTAAGTAGTTTAAGGGGTTTAAGTAGTTTGAGGAGTATGCCTCCCCTACCAAGGGGAGGTTTGGAGGGGTCTTAAACCCCTTTAACCCTTTAAACTTTTAAACTTTTAAACCTTTAAACCTTTAAACTTTTAAACCCTTACTCCCAGTCGTCGGTGCGGAAAGGAACCAAAGGCTGAAAATCACCTCCGTAGAAGGCACCAACCTGCCAATCCTTGAAGCAGTAACGTGCAGCTACAGGATTAGGAACCTTTTCACTCTTTAGGAACACCTGATTGGTTTGCCATACAAAGTTGGCTTCCGCAGGGTAGAATACACGGTCTTCTCCTGCTACCTCAAAGCCATGAATGTCATAATTGCGGCAGATACCCTGTTGTAGGTGGTCGAAGCTGACGGCTACAGCACCATCCTTGATTTCGTATGCCTTAAAGCGAGGACCCTCACAGGTAATATCTGTGAAACCGTATGTCTTGTTCAGTGCCATAGTTGTAAGGCGTTCGCCTACGGCACGCTTGTTTCCTGGGTGGATATTCATTAGTTCAAAAGGTTCTACCAGATCGTTGGTGCAAACCATGCCGCTGTTAGGAATCATATCCTGTGCCTTGAACTGTGCCTCGCGCAGGTAAGCAGCCTTGTTTGCCTGTCCGCCAAAGTAGTGGTAAGGTGCCAGTTCTACATAGTAGAAAGGAATCTCGCCCTGCTGAAGGTCGTTTCTCCACAGGCTTACCATATCTGCCATCTGCTGTGCGTAAGGCGCGTGGTCGCCTACGTTCGAGCAGCCTTGATACCAGATAATACCTTTATAAGTATAGTTCTTTACTGGGTAGAACATGCCATAGTAGTTTACGGTAGGACGATCCCATGCACCGCGTGCCATGATAGACTTTTCATCCAGATTCACTTTAGGGTCGTTCTTTAGGATTTCCTTGCTCATCCCCTCGATGCGTGTGCCGCCGTATGATGCGTTTACAATGCCCACAGGTACTTGTAG
>JAGHTY010000208.1 GCA_018065125.1 Candidatus Minthousia equi | reverse complement strand
GTGTCTTAGTGTCAAAGTGTCATTTTCAATTCTAGAAACTTAGGAAAAAAAATATCCCTTATATAAAAAAATAAATTTTATTTTTTTATATAAGGAGGTAAAAATCCCAAAATTCATTTTGACACTATGACACTACGACACTTTGACACGGAAATCCGTAAAACATTTATAAATAAGCGATTAAGTATATTGGGGATTTTGCAAAACTGTAAAACATACTCAACTTACAGCAGTGCTGAGCATAAATTCTGGCAACTTTTCTAGGAAAAGCGTCAACATTTTCTGTTGCAAAAGTCAACCCTTCCCGTACATTTTTGTATGTTTCTGCATTATTTCTCTCACTTGTATCACATTTGCCTTTGGCGAACATTACTGCGCTCGGATAAACTCAATAAAGTAAACTTTTTGAGATTTTTCTCTCACTTGTAACATGATTTGATACAGGGTTGAAGTAATTTTGCAGCAGATAGAACAACTCATCGTAACCGAGTCCATTATTGAAAGAACGAAATTTAAAATCACACTTAACCAACCCCGTCTGTGAAGATAGGGTTGGTTTTTTCTACCTTATGGTAATCGCTATTATCTATTATTAGAAAAGTTATCAACCATCCCACATTATTTTTACTTATTATTCGTTGATGCAGATTTATTGTCGTACCTTTACAAACGTAATCAAAAATCTTGAATTAAGAAACAGAAATAAACAGCATATCAGTTGCCACTGCCTATATATGATTTCATGGCAAGGCACGTAAAGCAGTCCTCCACAAGGCTCCCATTTGTGTACAGGGAGTTTACTTTGTGGGGGACTGTTTTGCTTTATCGGTAAGTAAAACTATAAAAGAAAAGAATATGGAAGAAGAAAGAACCATGTGTATCAATACACAAAAAGAGAAAAATAATTCAAAAAAGTTTGCTTGTGTAAACTTTATAGTTAACTTTGCATTTAACAAATCACACTATGGCAAACAGAAAGATTAAATTCTACAAGGAATACTTTCAGGATTTCTATAGTGAACTGGATGAGAGAACCCAAAAGAAAGTTCTTCAGGTACTTGTTTGGATACAGAGTCTTGACATTATCCCTGTTTCTCTGATGAGAGTCATTGCAGGAACAAAAGGGTTATATGAAATAAGAATAGAATATCAAAGCAACATTTATAGAATATTCTGCTGTTTCGACAAGGGAGAACTGGTAATTCTTTTTAATGGTTTCCAGAAGAAATCGCAAAAAACACCTATTGGTGAAATAAGGCGGGCAAAGGGATTAATGAATGAGTATTTTGAATCAAAAAAATAAATAGCATGGCAGTGAACGATAATAAAGAGAATGTTAGAAACTGTACCACACTAGATGAACTGATAGATGCGGAATATGGTGCAAAGGGCACACAGAAGCGTGACCTTTTTGATGCCGAGACAAAGGAATTCTGCATAGCACAAACGCTTCGTGAAGAACGCATTAGGGCAGGGTTAACGCAGCAGCAGCTGGCAGATATGATGGGTACAAAGAAAACCTATATCTCGCGTGTAGAATCAGGAAAGCAAAATCTAAACCTTACTACGCTGTTTAGATTGTTTGAATGCCTTGGAAAGAAAGTTGCAATATCTATTATTTGAAATTGTATTATACTTTCAGGGTTTAGGTTTCCTCAAAACCCAAAACTCAAAACTCAAAACTCTACAAGGTTATTGTTTAAAAAAACTGGAATTATATTTGGATTAATTGGAATTATTTGTAATTTCGCATTTTGAAGATAAAGGGAAAATGTTTAATACATAAAGATTTGTGCTATGAAATCGTGTAAAATTTATGTTGTAACTTTGGCAGCTTTATTATTGTCGGCGTGCAATAATGATGAGTATATGTATAATGCACAAAAGGCCGAGGCATTTCAGAAAGAACAGTTTGCAACAAATTTTATCAGTCAGTTTGGAGAAATACCTGCAGGGCAGGGCTGGGACTTTGCTGCAGAGGCATTAACGAGCATTACTGGCGCTGCTACACGTGCAGCAGGAAGCAACATCACACCTTGCGTTCCCGACAATACATTTGCCTATCTGGATGCAGACGGGTATTACGATATTCCTGCCACCTTGCAGAAATCACTGAATGTTATCAAGGAAAACAAGGACAATAGCAAGCTGGCCAACAACTATGCCATGTCGGTGCCCGACAATAGCTTTACCATCATTCCTGTTAGACAAGGACAAACTGGCAGCACCTACGAGGTGCACATGGTTGTGGGAAGCGGCGAGAATGCTGTTGACTACCTGCTTTGGGAAAAAGGTCAGCTTATGCAAACACGTAAGGCCGGAACCACAGGCAAGTGGAATAACATGTCGACAAAATGGGAGTCGACTACCTACGGAAACTACGACGTGCGCACAAAGGTGCTAACCTTTAAGAACATGCCTGTGAACGAACCTATGTACTTTTATCTGTACCGTTCGGCAAGCGGCTTGTATCCTTCATCGCTCGAAGGCTACATGAAGGATTTTACCAGCATTCTGAATGTGCCCGAACAACTGCTGAAAGATGGCAAGCAGGTAAAGATTATTGGCGTTGAGGCGCAGAGAGATGCCAACTGGGTGGACAATGACTACGAGGATGTGATGTTTATGATTGTGGGTGATCCTACACTGCCTGGCGAAATAGAAAAGATAGAGGATTTGAACTTTACGCAGACCATTTCAAAACGCTACATGATTGAAGACCTGGGTGATGCCGACGATACCGACTTTAACGACATTGTTGTTGACGTAAAGGCTTCGCGCTCTGTAAAGTTTGAATACGAGGAGGCTACTGGCAGAATTACAAACCGAACCTATGGCGAATGGACAAATGCTGTTGCCACTATCCGTCATCTGGGTGGAACGCTTCCTTTCAAGCTTCGCATTGGCAATACGCAACTGGATTGGATAGACGGACAGATGAACGTAGATCCTAATACCGTTATCTATGTAAGCGGCTGGAATCCAGATACCAATAACATATCTGTTGCCGTTAAGCAGTCGGAAAAGGATAACAGTGGCGCAAGTAACATCAGTTTCCCAGAAAAGGGTAGTGTGCCTATGATTATTGCCACCGATACCAACCAGCCATGGATGGACGAGCGCGTGAGCATTATCTCTACCCTGAAAAGTCTTATTGATGCACAGAATACTGAGGACTAACCCCTAAGACCTACATTTGCAGATTGATATAGTAATGAGCTCGGCATGGTGCCGGGCTCATTATGTTTGTAATGTTTTTCTATGAAAATTGTTTTGATATGTTAAACTTTTACCTGCTTGCTTGTGAGATAGGGCAGATTTTAGCATCTTTGTAGATTGTATGGTCGCGAAGCGACGGTTTAAAAGTTTAAAAGTTTAAAAGTTTAAAAGTTTAAAGGTTTAAAATAAATGAGAACAAAACTATTTTTAATCATGGCAATGATAGCAGGTGCCTTGCAGGCACAGGAAGTGATAGATGTGTGGCCTAATGGTGCCCCAACGCAAAGTGGCATTACCAAGCCACAGAGTGAGATGTATCCGGGTGGATTGACCGACGTGACACGTGCCATTATGTATGTGTATCACCCAGAAAAGCCAAACGGACAGGCTATTGTGTGCTGCCCTGGTGGTGGCTACGTGCATTTGGCAAGCATGAAGGAAGGCCGAAACATGGGTGAATGGTTCAAGACTCAGGGCGTTACCTTCTGTGTGCTGATTTACCGCATGCCTAACGCTCACAAGGAAATTCCGCTGGATGATGCACGCGAGGCATTGCGCATTGTGCGCCGAAATGCCGACAAGTGGGGTGTGGATCCTCAGAAGGTGGGCATTATGGGTGCAAGCGCTGGCGGACATCTGGCTTCTACCGCTGCCACACACCTGAAAGGGGCAGATGCGCCAAACTTCCAGGTGCTGCTGTATCCTGTAATCACCATGGATGAGAAATACACCCACATGGGTTCGCGCGAGAGCTTGCTGGGAATGAATCCTACCAAGGAAGAGGTAGAGCTGTACTCGAACGAGAAGCAGGTAACGAAAGACACGCCACGTGCCTTCATAGCCCTTTCGTGCGACGACAGGGTAGTGCCTCCTTACAACACACTGGCCTATGCACAGGCTATGGTTGACAACGACCTAGAGGTTTGCGTGCACATGTATCCTATCAACGGACATGGATGGGGATGGGAGGATTACTTCCCTTACAAGGCACAGTGGACAAACGAACTGGAAAAGTGGCTAAGAGAAATTAACCGATGATTACACGCCTGTTTATATCAATCTACCGCTACTTCCATGCACACAAGGTGCTGTGCTGGGGGCTGATGCTGGCACTGTTTGCCTTCTTTGGCTTCTTTGCCACACGCATTCACCTGGAGGGCGACCTGAACAAGATGATGCCTTCATCGCGTAATGCAGATGGTAGCATCAAGCTGGCTTTTGCCGACTTGCGCATAAAGGACAAGATGTTCTTGATGGTGGAGGCGATGCCTGGTACTGAAACCGAACGACTCACCGAGGTGGCCGATGCCTTTGTCGACTCGCTCAGCACACAGAATGCTGCCCTCGACTCGGTGCATCAGATGGTAGACGACATCTTTTACAAGATACCTGATGACATCCTTACCGATGGCATCGACTACATGACGCAGCACCTGCCTGCCTATATCGACGAGAGCGTGTATCCACGCATCGACAGCCTGCTGAACACCGAGCACATGAAGCTGCAGATGCAGAAGAACCGCGACGACCTGCTGGGTGTGGTAGGAAGCGTATATCCTGAACTGATACAGATGGATCCGCTGGGATTGCGCGACATACTGATAGGACATGTGCAGCAGCTAACACAGGGTGGAGGCGGAACAGGTGGTTTCAAGATTATCGACAACCACTTCTTTGTGCCCGATTCTACCGTGTGCTTTGTGTTCATCACGCCTAAGTACACCGGAGGAAAGGCCGACCCGCTTACCGAGGCAATGGAGCGGAACATTGCGCAGTTCAATGCGCAGAACCCCGACGTGAAACTGAGCTACCACGGCACAACTGCCAGTGGTTACTATAACTCGCACACCATTGGCAGCGACCTGAAGGGAACCGTGATAGGTTCGTTGGTACTGGTGCTGCTGTTTATCTTTGTTTGCTTCAGAAACTGGAATACCATTCCGCTGCTGTTGCTGCCTGTGGCATTTGGTGCCTTGTTTGGCCTGGCGCTGATGTATTTCATCAAGGGGCAGTTCTCGCTGCTGGCACTGGGTATTGGCGCCATTGTGCTGGGTGTGGCACTGAGCTACGTGCTGCACGTAATTACGCATTACAAGTATGTGAGTAACCCCGAACAGGTGCTGCGCGAGCAGGTGAAGCCTGTGCTGCTGGGATGCATTACCACCATTGGCTCGTTCATGGGCTTGATGTTCATTCGCACCGACTTGCTGCAGGACTTTGGATTGTTTGCCACCTTTGCCATTGTGGGAACCACGCTGTTTAGCCTTATCTTCTTGCCACAGCTGCTGAGCGAGAAGGGCAACAAGCGTAACCAGAAGGCATTTGCCGTGATAGATAGCATCAATGCCTATCCTTTCCATAAGAAACGCATCTTGCTGGGTGTGATAGCCATTATTGCACTGGTGGCTGTGGGTGCCTACTTTATGCGTGGAACCCAGTTTGATGCCGACATGCGTAACCTGGGTTACCATAACGAGGGGCAGAACTATGCCGAGAAGCTGCATCGCGACAAGACCTACACCGGAGACAAGCAGCAGTATTTTGCCAGTCAGGGTGCCACCATGGAAGAGGCGCTCGAGAACTTTGCCCTGATGCAGCAGAAGCTAGATTCACTGAAGCAGGCAGGACTGGTAAAGAGCTTTACGCCAACCTGCGAAATCTTTGTTCCGATGAAGGTGCAGCAGCAGCGCATTGATGCATGGAAAAACTACTGGAACGAGGAAAGGCTTTCAAAGATCAAGACGCTGATAGCACAGACGGCACCAACGGCCGACTTGGTTCCTGATGCGTTTGAGCCTTTCTTTGAATGTGCTACCGCCGACTATGAACCCGAACCTCTTTACGAGGCAGGACTGATTCCTGCTGGTTTCCAGAGCACGCTGATGGAGAAGACCTTTGGCGGAAGCTATCTGTGCTTTACATCGGTTACCTGCAAGATGGATACCGTGCGTGGCAATGATACCGACTATCACCGCATTTGCGATGCCATAGCCACTAATCCTAACCTGATGGTGCTGGATACCTACTATTATACTACCGATACATTGCTGCAGCTGAACGAGGATTTCAACGTGCTGCAGTGGCTGTCGATGGCATTTGTGCTGATAGTGCTGCTGGTAAGCTTCCACTTTAACCTGCGACACACCTTGCTGGGTTTCATGCCTATTCTGGTGAGCTGGCTGATTGTGCTGGGCTTCATGGCATTGTTTGGCATGCGCTTTAATCTGGTGAACATCATCATCTCTACCTTTATATTTGGTATAGGTGTGGACTACAGCATCTTTGTGATGAACGGATTGATAGGCGGAAAAGAGAATGCCAATCTGCTGGCATTTCACAAGACGGCCATCTTCTTTAGTGCCGTGGTACCGATAGTTACGGTGGCCAGCATGCTGTTTGCCGTGCATCCTGCCATTCAGTCGGTGGGCTTTGCCACACTTGTGGGACTGGTTTCGGCAGTGGTGATATCGTATGTGGTGCAACCCGCAATCTACAACTGGAAAAAGAACAAATAACATAACACAATGAAAAGACTACTTATTTTGTTTTTGATGGCATTTATTACCTGCAGCACCTTTGCGCAGGATGAGGTAATGGCCAAGATAGCAGAACGCTACAAGAACATGAAGACGCTTACCGCACAGGTAACACAAACCAAGCACAATGCATTGGTAACAAAGGATGTGGTAACAAAAGGTACTTTCTACTTCAAGCAGCCATCGAAGATGCTGATTACCCTTACTACCGGTAAGGACAAGCTGCTGATGAATGGATCGAGCTTTACCCTGATGCAGAATGGCAAGGTGAACAAGGCCAATGGCAAGGGTAACAAGACTTTCGAGGCTCTCTCGGCTGTGCTGAAGGGATTTGCCACCGGACAGAAGAGTGATGTTGACATCAACGAATATGCCGACGTGGAAATGACGAAGAAGGGTAACCTGGTGATTCTGGAAATTGAACCTTACGACAAGGGAAAGAAGCCAATGTTCACCTCGCTGGTGCTAACAGTGGATACCAAGGCACTGGAACTGAAAAGTCTGCGCATGAACGAGAAGGGAAAGAACTATACTCAGTATGATTTCTCGAACTATAAGTTCAATGCTCCTATTGAGGATTCGGTGTTTAAATGATGTTCTCTTTTCTTTTTCTTTCCCGTGAAGGAAAGACAAAGAAACAAAAAGAAAGCTCACCTGCTGCACTTCCAGGACTAAAATTTGTGCGCATGGGCTAATTCGCAGAAACTCGCATTTCATGCTCAAACAGTCTGCTCATTTTAACGCCCATACTTCAAATTTTTTAACGTCCCTCCAGTGAGGCAGGAACTTCTGGGGTCGCCTTCGGCTCCAGTTTAAAAGGTTAAAAGTTTAAGAGTTTAAAAGATATAATC
>JAGHTY010000045.1 GCA_018065125.1 Candidatus Minthousia equi | reverse complement strand
TTATCACCCTCTGCCTTTATGTTAAGATTCATCTTTGCTGTATCGCTCAAACTCTTGAAGAAATGGAAGAACATTTCTGTTGGCATTTCTCCAATTTTCTCACGTTTGAATTCTGCGTCCCAAATTAGCCATGGTCTACCTCCAAAATCTAATGCTACCTGGCATAGGCAATCATCCATTGGAAGACAAT
This sequence comes from Candidatus Minthousia equi, assembly GCA_018065125.1. GTDB lineage: Bacteria > Bacteroidota > Bacteroidia > Bacteroidales > Bacteroidaceae > Minthousia > Minthousia equi. The sequence goes on along the minus strand of JAGHTY010000045.1, from coordinate 10,005 downwards.
AACCATATCGCTCAATACCTCTTTTATTACCTAATGCCTGTAGCAGACACTCTCCCAATGCCAAACCTGTATCTTCAATTGTGTGGTGTTCGTCTACATACAAATCACCTTTTACTTTAATGGTAAGATCAATGCCACCATGTTTACCAATCTGCTCCAGCATATGGTCAAAGAACCCCAAACCTGTAGAAATATCACATTTGCCTGTACCATCAAGATTTAGGTCAACAAGGATATCTGTTTCCTTTGTTGCTCTTTTTACAGATGCTCTTCTTTCTCCAGCAAAAAGAAGTTCTGCAATCTTGTCCCAAGTCATGCCGTCCTTATTAAGAATCAAAGCATTACATCCTAAATTCTTTGCTAGCTGAGCATCGGTTTCTCTGTCTCCAATTACATAACTACCCTCTAAATCATATTCAGGATTGTTCATGTATTGAGTTAACATGCCGGTTCCTGGTTTTCTATTTGGGTGATTATCTTCAGGGAAATGTGGGTCTATATGCTGGCGAGCAAAGGTAATTCCTTCACCTTCCAATGTATTGATGATGAAATTATGAACTGGCCAAAAAGTATCTTCAGGGAATGCATCCGTACCTAATCCATCTTGATTACTAACCATAACTAGTTCAAAATCTAGTTTCTGAGCAATAAAAGACAGATTCTTAAATACTCCTGGAACAAATACTAATTTATCAAAGGCATCAATCTGTTCGTCTGCTGGCTCTTGAATCAAAGTGCCATCACGATCTATGAATAGAACTTTTTTCATACTTATTTATACTGTCTTAATGCTGCCAACAATGCAGTATTCTCTGCCTTAGTACCAATAGTAACTCTCAGGCAATTGTTACAAAGTTGGATCTTTGAACGATTACGGACAATAATTCCCTTATCTACTAGATATTTGTATATACTGTTTGCATCAGACACCTTAGCAAGGAAAAAGTTTGCGTCAGTTGGATAAACTGTTTCGCAGATTGGTAACTGCTTGAAAGCAGCAATTAATCTAGTGCGTTCTTCCAATATCATTCTTACCCAACGATCTACATCAAATCTCAGTTTTAAGATTTCCTTTGCCTGATTCTGAGTCAAGATATTCACATTGTATGGATACTTTACTTTATTAAATATTTGAATAATATCAGGTGAAGTTAAGGCCATACCTAATCGAATAGCTGCACATCCCCAAGCTTTTGAAAATGTTTGTAGAATGATTATGTTTGGGAACTTTTCAAGAACACAACTAAAAGATGGTTCACTGCTGAAATCAATGTATGCTTCATCTAGAACAACAATTCCTTCAAAACCATTCAACAACTTAACAACCTCATTCTTGTTAAGTCTGTTACCTGTTGGGTTATTTGGTGAGCAAAGGAACATTACTTTTGTATTTGCATCTGCCTTTGCCAACATTTCTTCTGCCTTGAACTGAAAATCTGCATCCAGAAGTACCTTACGGTATTCAATGTCATTGATATCGGCACATACCTTATACATACCATATGTTGGTGAAATGGCCACAACATTGTCTTTTCCAGGATTGCAGAAACAGCGATAGACAAGATCGATTGCTTCATCGCTACCATTTCCAAGGAAAATCTGCTCTGGTTTTACACCCTTGACAGGTGCAATCATTTCTTTTACCTCCCACTGAAGTGGATCAGGATAACGATTCACTGGAGAATTAAAAGGACTTTCATTTGCATCAAGAAATACACTGGCCTTAGCACCTTTGTATTCATCTCTTGCAGAACTATATGGCTCTAATTCCCAAATATTTGGACGAACTAATTCCTGTAATGCTTTCACTATAATTTTATCTTTAAAGTGATTATTGTAAACTTTCAATTCTAACAGTCATGGCATTCTTATGAGCATCTAACTGCTCATTTCCTGCCATCAATTCCACTGCTTTGCCAATGCTTTTAATTCCATCTGCAGTAAGTTCCTGGAATGTAATCTTACGAATGAAACTATCAAGACTTACACCACTATATGCCTTTGCATATCCATTGGTTGGAAGTGTGTGATTTGTACCACTAGCATAATCTCCTGCACTTTCACAACTATATTTTCCAAGGAAAACACTACCAGCATTGACTACTTTTTCAGCCAATTCAAGATAGTTTGATGTAGAGATAATCAAATGTTCTGGAGCATATTCATTACTCATTTCCATCATTTCTTCCTGATTCTTTACCAATACTATTTGACTGTTTTCCAAACTGCATGATGCAATTTCTTTTCGAGGAAGCAAATATAGTTGTCTTTCAACTTCTGCTTGTACTTTTGGAATAAATTCTTCACTAGTAGTTATAAGCAAAACCTGACTATCCTTACCGTGTTCTGCTTGTGAAAGCAAATCGGCAGCAACAAATACAGGATTGCTTGTTTCATCTGCCAATACCTCAACTTCGCTAGGTCCAGCTGGCATGTCAATAGCAACATCTTTCAATGAAACTGCTTGCTTTGCAGCAACGACATACTGATTACCAGGTCCAAAAATCTTATATACCTTAGGAACAGATTCTGTTCCGTATGCCATTGCTCCAATTGCCTGAACACCACCTGCCTTGAAAATCTTGCTAACGCCAGCAATCTTTGCTGCCATCAAAATAGCAGGATTAACTTTTCCTTCCTTATTAGGAGGAGTACAAAGTACAATTTCCTTGCATCCTGCAATTTTTGCTGGAGTAGCAAGCATCAATACAGTAGAAAACAATGGTGCAGTACCACCTGGAATATATAATCCTACTTTTTCAATAGCTAGTGCCTTTTGCCAGCAGGTAACACCTAATTGAGTGTTAACCTTCTTTCCTTCAAACTTTTGCGAAGCATGGAACTTATATATGTTTTCGTGTGCCAATTCTAATGCAGACTTTAACTCTGTATCAATCAGCATTTCTGCTTCATCCCACTCTTCCTTGCTTACTTCAAGTGACGAAAGCTGTACTTTGTCAAACTTAGCCTCGTAATCAATAACAGCAGCGTCACCTTTAGTACGGATATTATTCAGTACTTCATTTACTGTAGCACGCAATTGTTCTACATCCAACGAAGGTCTGGTCAAGATTTCCTTCCACTGATCTTTTGAAGGATATTTAATTACTTTCATTATGGAATCATTTTTTCAATTGAAGAAACCAGAATACCCTCTGCACCTGCTGCTTTTAATCCATTGATGATTTCCCAGAAACGGTCTTCATCCAATACTGTATGAACACTGCTCCAATCACCATCTGCCAAAGGCATAACTGTAGGACTCTTCATGCCAGGAAGAACATCCAAAACCTCCTTCAACTTGTTGTTTGGAACGTTCATTCTTACATATTTCTTATCCTCTGCATTCTTAACTGCTTGCAGACGGAACAAAAGTTCTTCGAGAATCTCCTTCTTTTCTTCTGAAAGATTCTTGTTACCAATCAGCAATGCTTCGCTCTGCATTACAATTTCCACCTCACGTAAGTTGTTACTTACCAATGTAGAACCAGAACTTACAATATCAAAGATGGCATCTGCCAAACCAATTCCTGGAGCAATTTCAACAGATCCGGTAATTACGTGGATATCTGCTTGAATGCCATTCTTTTCCATAAATCTACGAAGGATAACTGGATATGAAGTAGCAATCTTCTTGCCCTGAAACCATTGCAAGCCAGGGTAATCAATTGCTTTTGGAATAGCCAGTGACAAACGGCATTTGCTAAAATCAAGACGCTTGATGATTTCGGCATCCTCTTCCTTTTCCATAAACTCGTTCTCACCCACTACACCAACATCTGCAACGCCACTCGCAACTGTTTGAGGAATATCATCGTCACGAAGATACAACACCTCAACAGGGAAGTTCTTAGACTGTACCAGAAGAGTGCGTTTTGATGAACTAAGCTTGATGTCGCTTTCAGCCAACATCTCCATGGTCTCTTCGTAAAGACGACCTTTTGATTGTACTGCAATTCTTAGCATAATTATATCGTTTTATTTACATTCATAATAAAAAAGGCCTACCATCATACGGTAAGCCTTTTTATAATCTTGTTCCATTACACAAGCACATTGCCCACCGATATTAATCGTTGAGATGATGGTGATGATGAATATGGAAAAGATTAACTTTCATTGTATTTCATTTTACGATGCAAAGGTAGCGTTTAGATTTGTAATATGCAAGTTTTCTATCTAAAAGTTGTTTGTTCACGATAAACTCATTAAATTTGCAAATGCAATATTTAATTTTCCTAGTATGAAAAAAATATTTTCCTTACTTGCAATCGCAATTTTAACTATTTTACCAGCAAAGGCACAAGTTGATGCCCCAGCTGGTGTACCTGTGGGTGAAGTTGCTCCTGAAATAGCACTTCCTACTCTCAAGAATGGTGCCGTAGATAACAATACCATCACTACTCTAAACAGTATGAAAGGTAAATATGTGGTAGTTGATTTCTGGGCTAGCTGGTGTGGTGACTGCCGTAGAGAAACACCTGCATTGATAGAATTATATAAGGAATACAATCCAAAAGGTGTAGAATTCCTTGGTGTTTCATTTGATGACAATGCAGAGAAATTTCAAGCATGTGTTGAAAAGTTCCAGATTCCATGGACACAGGTAAGCGAACTGAAAAAATGGAAAGAAACAGAAATCAACAAGGCATATAAGATTAGTTGGATACCTTCTTTCTATCTAATTGATCCTGAAGGTAAAGTTGCTTTCTTTGGTGTTGAAGCAGCACAACTAAAAGAAAAACTGGAGAGTCTGTTTTAAAGACCCTCCAGTTTTATTTTCTAATTAATTAGTTTCTGAATGTCACTAGGCAAAATGTTCTTTGCTATTATTACTCCATCCGAGTCAAGCAAATAGTTTCCAAATCCCTGCGCCAAACGATAGGTTTTGAACAACTCTGAATCTTCGCCCTTCAGTTCAACATAACAATTGGGAATATCAATCTTATCATGCTTTACAGTTTCCTGAACCACTGATTCAAATTCATCAAACGAAACTGATACCAACGCTACCTTATTTCCCAATCTTTTTACCTCATTGCTACATGCTACATTGTTCATGCGTGATGCAGCATCATAACTAGCCCAAAAACTGACTAGCACATAATTACTCTCTTCATTTTGAATTGATTTTGTTGTACCATCTAAAGACCTTGCTATAAAGGTTGGCGCAATGTCACCTTCATTTAGGCCTTCTGCATGATGCCCTTCTTCAACAAATGACAAGAAAAAGAACGCAGAACTCAATAATACAACAAAAATCCATTTTACATTTCTCATGCAATCTGGTTTTAGTTCATATTCTATTGAAATTCACTGCAAAGGTACTGCCAATAATTAAATATATGCACCAAAAACTATGTTATTCAACATATTTTGGGCAATTTCTTGACTTATATCAAGAAAATACATAGATTGAATCATAAAACACCTTTTATTATAGTATATTATGTTATTACAATAAAAAGCAGTACCTTTGCAGCACTAACAGCAAAAGGAATAAAGTGGATTTTTACGATTTAGATTTACATGATAACGTACTGGATGCATTGGATGCCATGAACTTTGTGGAATGCACTCCTGTTCAAGAACATACAATACCAGTCATTCTAGAAGGGAATGATTTGATTGGTGTAGCACAGACTGGTACAGGTAAGACTGCAGCCTATCTATTGCCAGTGCTGAGCAAATTATGTGAAGGTGGTTATCCAGAGGATGCCATCAATTGTGTTATCATGTCACCTACACGTGAACTTGCACAGCAGATTGATCAGCAAATGGAGGGATTCTCATACTTTATGCCTTTCAGTAGCGTTGCTGTTTATGGTGGAAATGATGGAATTCGTTTCGAACAGGAAAAACGAAGCATGAGGCTGGGTGCAGATGTGCTCATTGCTACTCCTGGTAGATTGATAAGTCACCTTAGCTTAGGACATCTTGATTTAAGTAGAGTTTCTTTCTTTATTCTAGATGAAGCAGATCGTATGTTGGACATGGGTTTCTACGATGACATCATGACCATTGTAAAGGCCCTGCCTCCTACCCGTCAAACGCTATTATTCTCTGCTACCATGCCAAAGGAAATACAGCAGTTAGCACAGAATATACTAAAGAATCCTGTTGAAATTAAACTTGCAGTTTCAAAACCTGCCGAAAAGATTCAGCAAGCTGCCTATATCTGCTACGAAACCCAAAAACTTGGACTTATACAGCAATTGTTCAAGAATGAGAAACCAGAGCGTGTGATTATTTTTGCCTCAAGCAAATTGAAAGTTAAGGAAGTAGCCAAGGCTTTGGTTAGAATGAAACTAAACGTTGGAGATATGCATTCTGATTTAGATCAGAGTCAACGTGATGAGGTGATGCGAAAGTTCAAAAACCAGCATATTGATATTCTTGTTGCTACAGACATTGTTGCTAGAGGCATTGATATTGACGACATCACCTTGGTTATTAACTATGATGTTCCGCACGATGCAGAGGATTATGTTCATAGAATTGGCAGAACAGCACGTGCCAATCGTGATGGCAGGGCTCTTACCTTTGTAAGTGTTGATGATCAGAGAAGATTCAAACAAATAGAAAGATTCCTTGAAAAGACAATAGAAAAACTTGCTATTCCGGCAGAACTGGGTGAAGCACCAGAATACACAGGCAACGTTAACTCAAAATCATTTCGTAATAACAGAAGAAGGAAGAATAATAAGAAGAAAAACAACGCTCAAGGGAAAAAGAATAATCCTGAGAAAAAACAGGGAAATCAAAAAACAAAAACAAATTACGAGCAAAAAACAGATAATATTCAATCGGAAAAGAAACAACAAAAAAGGAGAAAACCTCATTTCCGTAAAAAGAAAGCAAATTCTGATGCAAATGTAAATCAGTCATCTTCTCCTCATACAAACAATAATAATTAAACATGAAAAAGATAATATACCTTATAATTTTAGCTGTTTTGCCAACAATGGTTTTGGCCAAATCAGAATTGCCTCCTGTAAAATACACAAAAGCTGATAGCGCATTAGTGGTAAAACTACTGAAAGAGGCAGCAAAACTTCCTAAGAATGCCAGCAGAATGGAATTCTCTGGAAACAAGTTTATGAACATCCCCTATGTAGCATATACGCTTGAGGTTACACCTACAGAACAGTTAATTGTAAACCTGCATGAATTGGATTGCACTACCTTTGTAGAAACTTGTACTGCATTGACAATTGCCGACAAAAGAAAAGAACACACTTTTGAGGGATTTTGTAAAGCATTGTGCGATTTACGATTCAAAGATGGTAAATGTGATGGGTATGTATCTCGCCTACACTATTTCACTCAGTGGACAAACAACAATGAGAAAATGGGGTTTATAAAGGATGTTTCACACAAAGGTTTTCCTTTTACAGCTAAACAGGTGGTTGATATTCATTATATGAGTAAGTTCCCAGAGAAATACAAGCATCTGAAAGATAATCCAGAACGAGTTCCTACAATCAAGATACTTGAAGATGAGGTAAATGGACAAACATTGTTATACATCCCTAACAAACTATTGAACAAGGATCAAAATGTATTGAAGGATGTAAAAACTGGCGATATCATTGGATTGGTTACTACAAAGGATGGACTTGATGCTTCACACTTAGGTATTGCTATCTGGAAGAATGGAAAGTTACACTTGTTGAATGCTTCTTCAATTGCTAAGAAGGTTACTTTGAATAACCTTTATAAGTATATGACCGACCCTAAGAGAAAGACCAACATCGGTATTCGAGTAATTAGAGTATTGTAATCTATGAAAATAGAAATGATTGAGATTTCTATTCTTGATATTCTTGAATTTTTAGGAACTTATGCCTTTGCGATATCAGGAATTAGGTTAGCTGCATCCAAAAGTTTCGACTGGTTTGGAGCATTTGTCATTGGTATGGTAACAGCAATAGGTGGTGGTACAATTCGTGACTTAATGTTAGGTGTAAATCCTTTCTGGATGGATGACCCTGTATATCTTATCGAGTCATTTATTGCTTTTCTAACTGTATTGTTGTTTAGCAAGAAATTGGTACGCCATGATTACTCTTTATTTATTTTCGATACAATAGGATTGGCGTTTTTTACCGTTGTTGGTGTAGAAAAGACTTTGGATGCGGGTTTCCCTCTATGGACAGCAACCATTATGGGAAGCATAACAGGTGCAGCAGGTGGTATTATTCGCGATGTTTTGATTAATGAAATTCCGCTTGTGTTCCGTAAGGAAATATATGCAATGGCTTGTATATTAGGAGGTATCGTATTTGGATTATGTCAATGTCTTAATCTACCCTTGATAGCTGTAGAATTAATCAGTGGATTCAGTGTGTTTGAATTAAGATATCTTGCTGTGGCAAAACATCTTTCTCTACCACACCTTACAGAGTTAGAGCAAAATGACACAGAAAATAAAGACTAAAGTTTTTTATATGCTTTAGGTGAATATCCTGTGTGTTGCTTAAAGTATCTACCAAAGAAACTTTGATTAGGGAAGTTTAGTTTATCAGATACCATTTGAATATTTATTCCTTTTTGCTTAAGCAATGCTTTTGCTTCAAGAATGATATATTCATCTACCCAGTCACTGGCATATTTTCCACTTACTTCTTTAATAACGGAACTTAAGTATTTAGCAGAAAGACACATGGCATCAGCATAGAATTTAATTCTATGCTCTTTCATATAGTTTGATTCCACTACCCTGATGAATTTATCGAAAATTTCCTGCTTTCTGTTATTCTCTTGATTTATTCCTTTTGGAGGAGATTGCAAAAATATATGGCATGCAGAATAAACAAGAATTTGACAGAATTTGCTAACAATCTGACTTCTAAATACATTTTCTTTCTCCTGCAATGCGTGCTTGATCATGCAATAAAGATTCTTGAAATAATCTATATTATCAGAAGAAACAAGCATATTATGATGTGAACTTAAGTATCTGCGAAGTGACATGCTTAATACTGCATCTTCGTTAAGTAACATCACATTGCTATCCAGTAACATTACAGCACCCTCAAAGTCTTGACTGATATAATTAATTTCAAATATACATCCTGGCAAGATAATAAGAACATTATTCTGTTGAACACTTTCTTCCTTGAGATTTACCTTAATACGAGTTTCACCTTTTGTACAAAGGATAATAATGGTGATATCAGTATGCGTAGGAAAACAGTAACCTTCAGCCAGTTTTCTTAATTCAGGATCCATGAATCTTCCAAAATTATCGAATAACATAATTTGCCCATCAATGCGAGCATCAGTGATAGTTTCCGGTATTTCGGAAAAATTCATTTCTAGCATTTTGTTCTGATTATCCATTTTTTTTTAATTTACTTATGCAAAGATATTCTTTTCGGATAAATAGAGCAATATTTTAGTACTTTTTTACCTATTAAATAATTCAAATGTGAATTTAAGACCTATTTCATTGTATTTTGCTCTTATAAAAGAGACAAAAAATCCCACGTCGAAAATATGAGTGGCAACACCATATCCTATTTCAGTATAAGGTGTTAACTTAGGCATGACTAAGGCACTAAGATATACTCTTTCACTTAGAATAGGATGTGTAATTCCTTTTAATTTGCTTAGTGCCAACAACGGAGCATCATATACCAAATGACCTCTGATATACTTATTGGCAGAATTATACCATCTTCCGTCAAGTAATTGAAATGTACCACCTAATTCATCATCCCATCCATTAGGTAAATGACTATGTTTAAAGTTATGGAAATCTGCGAAATATGTTGTCTTTTGATTTGTGAATATACCTCCTCCTACTTGCCAGCAAAGTTTTCTTAATGCGTCAATTCTAAGTTGGTAGTTCATTTCAAATTCCCAACGCTCATATACACTATTACTACCCATAGGACCTTTAATACTCCTCTCCCAATCTAAAGAAAACGTTGGGAATGGACTATATATATTCTCTTTACGATTATTGTTCCAATAATAATATAATCCAGGTGTATAGTC
>JAGHTY010000148.1 GCA_018065125.1 Candidatus Minthousia equi | reverse complement strand
TTATTATATAGGCAATTGTGGCGTGACTTGCTTTCGTCTCTGCTCGTTTTTTCTATCAAAATGTCATTTCTAGAGAATGCAAAATTGAAAATGACAAAAATGACAATGACAATTATGACAACGGCATTCTTTGTTGAGAAAATACCAATTTCACTTTCCTAGTTAGGAAAATCAATTTCCCTGCCTAGAAAAATCATTTTTCCTAGTTATTAGACAAGTACTATTCCCACACTTAGAAGAACTCCAAAGATGAGGATGTTTCTGGCAGTGGCGCCAAGAACCTGGTTGAGTTCACGACCCTGCCAGATGCGCATCATCTTTCGCCATGTGATGAGATGAGGGATGAGGTAAAGGCATGGAAGCAAGGTGGCCCAGAGGCGTCCATGGAAGGCGAATGGAACGCACAGCAGCACGGCAGCAATACCGATGATAAGGTAAAGACGTGCTCCCCATTGTGCTCTAAACCGTACGATAAGGGTATTCTTACCGCTTTGATGGTCTTGGTCCCGGTCGCGGAAATTGTTTACGATAAGTAAGTTGTCGGTTACCAATCCCACGGCAAGGCTGGCAATAGCGACCTGCCAGTTAAGGGCACTAGCACCACTGACAAGGGTGCGTGGATAGAGTTGTATGAAATAGGTGATGCACACAGGAACAAGTCCGAAGAATATCAGTACTAGCACATCTCCCAATCCCAGATAACAGAGTTTTGTGGTGTAGAGAAAGGCAAATAACACGCAGAGCAAACCTACCAGAAGCATCCACCATCCTCCCCAGATGATGAGGGGAAGACCAACGGCAATACCCAGCACAGTAGTAAGGGCAATGCCTTGTTTCATGGCACCAAGGCTAATCCATCCTTGTGCACAGGCACGCTTGGGACCTAGTCGGTCATCGCGGTCGGTTCCTTTTACACAGTCGAAAAAGTCGTTGATGAAATTGGCATCAATCTGCATGATGAAGGCAAACAACAAGCAGAGTAATGCTGGTAGATAGTTAAAATGCCAAGTGAGGGGAAAGGTAGAGGCTTGACGGATGTCGCAGAATGCCATGGTGATTCCTACCACCACAGGAACGGCAGCACCGGTTAGTGTCTTGGGGCGTGCTGCAAGAAACCAAGCGTGCACTCCGTTTACCTTCAGTTTGTTGTCTTTAGAAATCATTCGTTCCATAGACCCACTTTCATCTTGCCGTCAGAAGTGAAGTGAGCGCCATAGCCGCTTCGCTTGTTATCAATGAAGAGTCCATACCAGAACCCTCCGTTTTTAAAGTAGTACACGCCATAGCCGTGTCGCTTACCATTATAGATTTCGCCTACATAGCGGTCGCCATTGTCGTAGGTAAACTGTGCATACATATAGGTACGCGCTTCTTCATCGGTAGCACGGCGTAGTTCTCCATCTTGCATGATGCCCAGTAGTTGTCCGTTGGTGCTGCTGTAGCAGGCATAAGTGTCGCGTGTTCCAACGTTCGAGAATTCACGATTCATGGTGATACCAAAGATGAGTGTACCCTTGAAATATTGTCCAATGAGTGTTCCGCCATCCAGTCCTTCGTACACACCAAATCCGGTTAACTGTCCGTCGTCAGAAATTTGACCAAAGTAGTTTCCCAGATTAGAGGGGAGGTTACGCACCACGTTGCTCTTCACCAGGTCGTAGTAAACTTGCTGAAAGTTCTGTGGGATTACGTCGTACTTTGCAAGGGGAGTGCGCTGTGCCATGGTACACAGGCAAACCAACATGCTGCATGTAAGGATAATGACTCTTTTCATATTGCTTGATATAGTTTATCTGATTGGATTTGTTGCCATACGGCAAGAGGCAGCATTTCGCTGGCATCTTCTCCGTTGGCGATGGTCTTTCTCACATCGGTAGAACTGTAGGGAAAGAGGGGTGCCTGAATGATGCTCACTCCCTGAGGCATTTCTTCTGGGTGAAGTTCTGAACCCTCGCGGGGATACACCAGCACCTGTGTGGTAGCCATGATATCTTTATGGTGATACCAATGGGGGAATTTATCCCAGTTATCGCCTCCAATTACCAAGGTAAACTGATGTTCTGGGTACTGGGTGTGCAGTGCTTGCAAGGTGGTCCAAGTATAAGAGGGACGTGGCAGTGAAAATTCAATGTCACATGCTTTTAGTCTATTGTCATCAGCAATGGCTAGTTGCACCAGTTGCAGTCTTTTTTCATCTGCTAAAAGAGTAAGATTCTGCTTGAACGGATTCTGAGGACTAACCAGGAACCACAATTCATCCACCAGCCCCTCATTGCAGATGGTCTGCGCCAAGGCTAAGTGCCCTTTGTGGATGGGGTTAAAACTGCCCCCGAATAGACCGATGTTCACTCTTTCTACTTTTCAATTTTGAATGAATTCTCTAATAATAGTCAGTGCTTCTGCTTCGGCAGTGGCAAGATCATCGTTTACGACTACCTTATCGAACTGAGAGGCAAAAGTCATTTCGTATTCAGCCTTGTCAAGACGTGCTTGAATAACTTCGGGTGCATCAGTGCCACGACCTTCTAAACGACGACGCAATTCCTCAACAGAAGGAGGCATGATGAAGAGCGATAGGGCGCGTTCACCATAGAAACGCTTGATGTTGCAACCACCCTTTACATCTACGTCGAACACGATGTTCTGCCCCTCTTCCAACTGATTTTCAACTTGAGATTTCAGGGTGCCGTAAAACTTGTCGGTATAAACCTCTTCATACTCTACGAATTCGTCGTTGGCAATGCGCTGACGAAACTCCTCGGGAGTGAGGAAGAAATATTCCACACCATTCTGCTCGGTGCCGCGTGGTGCACGACTGGTAGCGCTGATAGAGAAATGCAACTTCAACTCGGGTATCTGCATCAGGTAATTGATGATGGTGGATTTACCCGATCCCGAAGGCGCTGAAAATATAATTAATTTACCTTTCATGTTTATTGAAGTCAAATAAAACAACAGACAACAGTTTTGTTACTGTTCGGTTGTTACATTACGTTTAAAACCTGCTCCTTGATCTGCTCTAGTTCATCTTTCATCATAACCACGATATTCTGCATTTCTGCCTGGTTGCTTTTGCTACCGGTGGTATTGATTTCACGACCCATTTCCTGAGCGATAAAACCTAGTTTCTTACCTTGTCCGTGACCTTCTGCCATGGTTTCGCGGAAGTATTTTAGGTGGTTGGAAAGTCTTTGCTTTTCCTCGTTGATGTCAAGTTTTTCGATATAATAGATTAACTCCTGTTCCAGACGGTTCTTGTCGTAATCTACGCTGATGGTTTTCTCGAGTGCCTCGGTAATGCGCTCGCGGATTTTCTCCACGCGACTCTTCTCATAAGGCTCAATGCTAAGAAGGAGTTTCTCGATATTGTCAAGTTTCTCGGTGAACTTGGCATGTAAAGCAATACCCTCTTGCTTGCGGAACTGTACCAGCTGCTCTAATGCCTGTTCTACGCCAACTTTTACAGCAGACCATTCTTCATCTTCAAGCACCTCTACTTCAACCTTTCCCATTACATCTGGCATGCGCAGCAGGGTGGTGAACCAATCCTGTGGAAGAGGTATGTTCTTATCCTGTGAGATGCTTACAATCTGCTTGTAGTAGTTTTCAAGAATTGCTCCGTTGATAGGGGCTGCCATCTGAGCATCATCTTTCTCAACCCAAAGAGAAAAATCAACTTTTCCGCGCTCCAGTGCTTGTGCAACCATCTGGCGCAACTCCATCTCCTTCTCGCGGTAAAGAGGTGCAATGCGTGTCTGCAGGTCAAGTGCCTTGCTGTTTAGTGATTTTACTTCGATATTAATTTTCTTTCCGGCATAAGCTACGGTAGCTTTACCGTAACCGGTCATTGATTGTATCATAATAAAATAGAATTTTCTGCGCAAAATTACGTCTTTTTTACTGAAAAATCGTATTTTTGCACTTAAAATTGTGTGAATTGACATTATGTCGTGTATCTTACATATTGAAACCTCAACAGAAGTTTGTTCTGTTGCTGTGAGCGAGGATGGTCACTGCATCTATCACAAGGAAGAAATGAAGGGTCCTTCGCATGCTGTTTCGCTAGGTGTTTTTGTAGATGAGGCAATGAGTTTTGCCGATAGCCATGCCATTCCGCTTGATGCGGTGGCAGTGAGTTGTGGACCGGGTTCATATACAGGTCTGCGCATTGGCGTGAGCATGGCAAAGGGTATTTGCTATGGCATGGACCTGAAACTGATAGCTTTGCCTACATTACAGGTGCTTTGCGTGCCTGTGCTCTTGCATCGCGAACTGCCCGAGGATGCTCTGCTGTGCCCTATGATAGATGCCCGTCGTATGGAGGTGTATGCTGCCATCTATACCCGTGGATTGAAAACGGTAAGGGAGACATCGGCAGATATTGTAGACGAGAACTCTTATCTGGAGTATTTAGAGAAACATCCTGTGTATTTCTTTGGTAATGGTGCTGCTAAATGTAAGGAAAAGATAACTCATCCCAATGCCCATTTCCTAGATGATGTATATCCGCTCGCAAAGAACATGTTCCCACTGGCAGAGAAGGCCGTAGCAATGGATCAGTATGAGGATGTGGCATATTTTGAGCCCTACTACTTGAAGGAGTTTGTGGCATCGAAGCCAAAACAACTCTTGTAGAGTCGAAAAAGACGCAGAGACGCAAAGTCTAGAGTAATTAATTAAAAAAATTTCGTCTTCGTTTTCATTACGAGACGAAGCCGAGTTGAAAGAATGATAGAATACAATACTAAGCGCAAGCCCTTGCCAATGCCAGAGTATGGACGTTCCATCCAGAAGATGGTGGATCATGCCCTTACCTTGCAGGATCGCATGGAACGACAGCGCTGCGCAAACACCATAGTGAACATCATGGGTAATATGTTCCCTCAGTTCAAGGATGTGCCTGATTTCAAGCATAAGCTATGGGACCATCTGGCTGTGATGTCGGATTATAAGCTTGATATTGATTATCCATACGAGATAAGAAAAAAAGACCCTAATAGCAAGCCAACACGCATTCCATATGGTGGATCAAATATTCGTTTCCGCCATTATGGTAGATTCCTTGAGCAGATGTTGACAAAGCTAGAAGCGTATCCCGAAGGTCCTAGAAAACAGCAGTTGCTGGATTTGGTGGCGCAGCAGATGAAGCGTAGCATGAACCAGTGGAATCCTAATGTGGCAAATGATGCCAAACTATTGGCAGATCTGAAGATGTTTACACATGGAACCGTAGAGGCAGATATAGAACTGTTTGCCGGCATACAGAATGCTATTCAGAACAGAGGTCAGAAAAACAATCGCATGCAGCAGAACAACAAGAATGCTGCCAAGAAAAAACGTAAGAAGTAATTATGGGTACATTCATCATAGAAGGAGGACATAAACTGAGTGGTGAAATAAAGCCACAAGGTGCAAAGAACGAGGCACTGGAGGTGATTAGTGCCGTGCTGCTTACTTCCAAGCCAGTAACTATTAGCAATGTTCCTGACATTCTGGATGTGAATAACCAGATTCAGTTGCTGCGCGAAATCCAGGTGAAGGTAACACAGAATGCCCCCGATACGTATACATTTCAGGCAGATGAAGTGGATACGCAGTACATGAAGAGCGAAGCGTTCTTGCAGAAATGCTCAAAGCTGCGTGGCTCAGTATTGCTGCTGGGCCCAATCTTGGCACGCTTTGGCAGTGCCTTGGTGTCAAAGCCAGGAGGCGACAAGATTGGCCGTCGTAGATTGGACACTCACTTCCTGGGTTTCCAGAAACTGGGTGCCCAGTTTAACTTTGATGATGAGCACGAGCATTTTGAAATTTCTGCCCCAGAGCTGAAGGGTAGCTACATGCTGCTGGATGAGGCCTCAGTAACTGGTACTGCCAACATCATTATGGCTGCCGTTTTGGCAAAAGGACGCACTACCATATACAATGCTGCTTGTGAACCCTACATCCAGCAATTGTGTAAGATGCTGAATGCCATGGGTGCACGCATCAGTGGCATTGCATCAAACTTGCTGGTGATTGATGGAGTAGAAGAGCTGAATGGTTGTGAACATCGTCTGCTGCCTGACATGATTGAGGTGGGCAGTTTTATAGGCATGGCTGCCATGACAGGAAGTGAGATTACCATCAAAGAGGCTGGATATGATGAACTGGGTATCATTCCTGATTCCTTCCGCAGGCTGGGTATCAAGGTAGAGCGCCGAGGCGATGATATCTTTATTCCTGCACAGGAACACTATGAGATTGATTCGTTCATTGATGGTACCATCATGACGCTGGCAGATGCACCATGGCCAGGACTGACTCCCGACCTTTTGAGTGTGATGCTGGTTGTGGCTACACAGGCAAAGGGTAGCGTGCTGTTCCACCAGAAGATGTTTGAAAGTCGATTGTTCTTTGTGGACAAACTGATTGATATGGGTGCCCAGATTATCCTGTGCGATCCACACCGTGCTGTGGTAATTGGTCATGACCGACGCCTGCAGTTAAGAGGCGGACGCATGTCTTCGCCAGATATCCGAGCAGGTATTGCTTTGCTCATTGCGGCGCTGAGTGCAAATGGCGTGAGCCGAATCAGTAACATTGAACAGATTGACCGTGGTTACCAGGATATTGAAAACCGATTGAAGGCACTGGGTGCTCACATCTCACGCGTGGAACTATGATCAGGGATTCCGAAGTGTTCAGAATAGGTACCATTACCAAGCCACATGGCGTGAATGGTGAGGTGGTGTTTCAGTTTACCGATGACATATTCGATCGTGTAGAGTGCGATTACCTCATTTGTAAGCTGGATGGCATTCTGGTTCCTTTCTTCATGGAAGAATACCGATTCAAGAGCGATACCTCTGCCTTGGTAAAGTTTGAACGTATGGATACCGCCGAATCAACTCTTCGCCTGCAAGGTGCCGAGGTGTATTTCCCTCTGGCATTAGCAGAACAGGATGAGGATGGCGAACTCTCGTGGAGTTACTTCGTTGGAATGACTGCATTTGATGAGGAGGCAGGAGAACTGGGAACCGTGGTAGAAGTGAATAACCAAACTGTGAACACCCTGTTTGTGATTGATGGCAAGAATGGCGAACTGCTTATCCCTGCACAAGAAGAGTTCATCGTAGAGATAGACAAGGAGAACCGTCACTTGTATTTTAATTTGCCCGAGGGCATGCTTGATTTATAAGGAATGGCAAGAAAGAACAAGATGTCGTTTTGGCAGAAACTGCGTTACAAGTATCGCGTTTCTATCGTCAATGAAGATTACGAGGAAGAAGAAAGAACATTCTACGCCTCACGTCTTGGCGTTTTGTTCTGGGGAATGCTGATATCTGCAATCCTGATTTTGGCGGGTTCGTTGCTGGTGATTCTTACACCGATTCACAAGAAATTGCCTGGTTATACCGAGGAGGATTTCCGTGAGCAGATTATACGCAGCAATGTGATGGTAGATTCTCTGGCAAATGTGGTGAGGATGCAAGATCAGTTTATCCGTAATCTACAGCAGGTAATGACTGGCGATGTGCCCGTGGATACGATGGCATTGAACGACTCTATCCTGTATGTGGAGCGCGAAGAGGTGCTGCCAACATCTGAAACGGAAATGGAATTCCGTGAGAATTATGAAAAGAGAAAAACAGTAAAGTAATGAAAAGACAGATAGCTATTTTAGGCTCAACAGGCTCTATCGGAACCCAGGCACTGCAAGTGATTGAAGAACACAGTGACCTGTATGAGGTGTATGCCCTGACAGCCAACAACAAGGTAGAACTGCTGGCAGAACAGGCTCGTAAGTTCAATCCCGAGGTTGTGGTAATAGCCAATGAAGATAAATATTCAGCCCTGAAGGAGGCATTGGCAGATTTGCCTATTAAGGTGTATGCTGGTGCTGATGCACTTTGTCAGGTGGTGCAGGCGGAACCAATTCACATGGTACTCACTGCCATGGTGGGATTTGCCGGTTTGCCTCCTACCATGAGTGCCATCCGTGCAGGAAAAGCCATTGCCTTGGCAAACAAGGAAACGCTGGTTGTGGCAGGTGAACTGATAAATGGCCTGGCACAGCAGTACAATGTTCCTATCTTGCCAGTAGATTCAGAACATTCTGCTATTTTCCAGTGTCTGGTAGGCGAACAGGAACCAATCGAGAAGATTCTGCTTACGGCATCGGGTGGTCCTTTCCGTAATTGCACCATTGAAGAGTTGGCACATGTTACCAAGGCACAGGCATTGAAGCATCCTAATTGGGATATGGGTGCCAAGATTACCATCGATTCTGCAACAATGATGAACAAGGGATTTGAGGTGATCGAGGCAAAATGGTTGTTTGGCGTTAAACCAGAGCAGATTGAAGTGGTGGTGCATCCACAAAGTGTTATCCACTCTGCTGTGCAGTTTGAGGATGGCGCTATTAAGGCACAACTGGGTGTGCCCGATATGCGCTTGCCTATTCAGTATGCCTTCAGTTACCCACATCGCCTAAAAGCTTCGTTCGACAGATTAGATTTGTTTCAGGTGCGCGACCTTACCTTTGAACGCCCTGATATGGAACGCTTCCGTTGTCTGGCATTGGCATTCGAGGCATTACATAAGGGTGGCAATATGGCTTGCATCGTAAATGCAGCCAATGAGGTAGTGAACCTTGCCTTCCGTGAAGATCGTATTTCGTTCCTGCGTATGGCAGAGGTGATAGAACAGGCAATGAATAAGGTTGCTTTCGTTGCCAAGCCAACTTATGAGGATTATTTGGCTACTGATGCAGAAACCCGCCGTGTTGCATCGGAACTGATTTGATTAGTGATTAATGATTAGTCATTCACTCTTGAAAAGAAATTAAACTATAAATAAATGGAGACATTTTTGATTAAGGCGCTTCAGTTAATTTTGGCATTGTCGCTTTTGGTGGCACTGCATGAGGGAGGACATTTCTTCTTCTCTAAATTATTTGGGGTGCGCGTAGAGAAATTCTTCTTGTTCTTCGACCCTTGGTTCCATCTTATCAGTACCAAGGACAAGTGGGTGCGTAAGTTGCGCAGAAAACCTGTTGATCCAGAGAAGGACAAGGAAAGTACAGAATATGGTGTGGGCTGGTTGCCATTGGGTGGCTATGTGAAGATTGCCGGTATGATCGACGAGAGCATGGATACCGAGCAGATGAAGCAACCAGAGCAACCTTGGGAGTTCCGTGCAAAACCAGCATGGCAACGCTTGCTTATCATGGTGGGTGGTGTGTTGGTGAACTTTGTGCTGGCATTGTTTATCTATGCTATGGTGCTATTTGTATGGGGTAACGACTATACTCCTATACAAGGTTACAAGCAAGGTATGGTGTTTAACGAAGATGCCAAGGCGTTGGGATTTCAGGATCATGATATCCTCTTAGGCAATGAAAATGGCAATTTCGATAACAGCTTGGGTAAGGTTTACCTGCGCCAATTGTCAAATTCACATCAGGTAACCGTTATGCGCCAGGGAAAGCCTGTTACCATTCAGTTGCCCGAGGATTTGAACCTACTCAACATGCTGAAGAGCGTTCCTCCGTTCGTAGCACCTTATACACCAAACGAAGTGGATTCTGTGCAACCTAATTCTCCTGCAGCCTTGGGTGGTTTGAAGAAGGGCGACAAGTATGTAGCCGTTAATGGAAAGGCAATTAATTCACACAATGCTTTTACCAATGAAATAGGTCGACTCACAGATCAGGCACAGAACTGCAGTGCTGCAGATAGTTTGAAACTGCGTAACCTTACCTTGGTGGTAGAGCGTGCAGGTGCATTGGATACCCTGAACATCACCATGGATAAGAATTTTGTGCTCGGTTTCTATGCCAAGGCAGCAGAAGTAGAGGTAAAACACGACGACTACGGATTCCTACAGTCGTTCCCAGCGGGTATAAAGTATGGCTGGAATGTACTTAGCGGTTACGTAAGTGATTTGAAATATGTATTCACTAAAGAAGGCGCCAAGAGCGTTGGAGGTTTTGCCTCAATCGGTAGTATCTTCCCCGACGCATGGGATTGGCATGCATTCTGGATGATGACTGCATTCTTGAGCATTATTCTTGCCTTTATGAACATTCTGCCTATTCCTGCACTGGATGGAGGACATGTGCTGTTCCTGCTTTGGGAGGTTATTACTCGTCGAAAGCCAAGCGAAAAGTTTATGGAGTATTCACAGATTGTGGGTATGGTACTGTTGATTGGCTTGATGCTTTGGGCAAACTTCAATGATATTTTGAAATTCCTTTTCTAAAGTTGCATAAGCTTAGAGATTTAGAAATAAAAAAAGGTGAAGAATTGTTCTTCACCTTTTTTCTTATGTATGTTTTCGACTTTTCGCCTTTGGACTACATCATGCCACCCATGCCTCCCATACCTGGGTTCATTGGCATTTCTGGCTTGTCTTCCTTCTTCTCTACGATTACACATTCGGTTGTAAGGAACATACCTGCGATAGATGCAGCATTCTCCAGAGCTACACGAGTAACCTTTGCTGGGTCTACAACACCTGCAGCGTGCAGATTCTCATACTTATCAGTACGTGCGTTGTAACCATAGTCAGCCTTACCTGCGCGAACAGCATTTACTACTACTGCACCTTCCTTACCAGCGTTGGCAACAATCTGGCGAAGAGGCTCTTCGATAGCACGCTTGATGATTTCAATACCGGTAGTTTCGTCAGCATTGTCTCCCTTCAAACCTTCCAAAGAATCAATTGCACGGATGTAGGTAACACCACCACCAGGAACGATGCCTTCTTCAATAGCGGCGCGGGTAGCGCACAGGGCATCATCTACGCGGTCTTTCTTCTCCTTCATCTCTACCTCAGAAGCAGCACCAACATACAGAACTGCTACACCACCACTCAGTTTAGCCAAACGCTCCTGCAACTTTTCTTTGTCGTATGAAGATGTTGTGTTGCTGATTTCTGTCTTAATCTGTGCTACGCGGTCCTTGATTGCCTCTGGGTTACCCTTACCGTTTACGATAGTGGTATTGTCCTTTCCGATGGTAATCTTCTCGGCAGAACCCAGCATTTCAATAGTAGCCTGCTCCAGCTTCAAACCCTTCTCTTCGCTGATAACAACACCACCAGTCAGGATCGCAATGTCCTCAAGCATAGCCTTACGACGGTCGCCAAATCCTGGTGCCTTAACAGCACAAATCTTCAACTGAGTACGCAGACGGTTTACTACCAAAGTGGTTAATGCTTCTGAATCAACATCCTCGGCAATGATCAGCAATGGACGACCTGTCTGAACTGCAGGCTCCAAGATAGGAAGCATGTCCTTCAGGTTGCTGATCTTCTTGTCGTACAGCAATACCAGTGGACTCTCCATTACGCACTCCACCTTCTCGGTGTCGGTAACAAAGTAAGGTGACAGATAACCACGGTCAAACTGCATACCTTCTACTACGCCAATAGTAGTATCAGTACCCTTTGCCTCTTCAATTGTGATGACGCCATCTTTTGAAACCTTACGCATGGCATCGGCAATTAATTTACCAATAACAGGGTCGTTGTTGGCAGAGATAGTTGCCACCTGCTCAATCTTGTCGTAATTGTCGCCAACGGCTTCAGCCTGTTCCTTGATGCTTTCTACCACCTTGGTAACAGCCTTGTCGATACCGCGCTTCAAGTCCATTGGATTTGCACCAGCGGTAACGTTCTTCAAACCTACGCCAACAATAGCCTGTGCCAAAACGGTTGCGGTGGTGGTACCATCACCAGCATCGTCGCCAGTCTTTGAAGCTACGCTCTTTACCAACTGAGCACCAGTGTTCTGGAATGGGTCGCTCAACTCTACTTCCTTTGCTACTGTAACACCATCTTTTGTAATGTGTGGTGCACCAAACTTCTTCTCAATGATAACATTGCGGCCCTTAGGACCCAGGGTTACCTTTACTGCATCAGCCAATTCGTCAACGCCCTTTTTCAGCTGTTCACGAGCTTCGATATTGAATTTAATGTCTTTTGCTGCCATAATATTGCTTATTTTAGATTATCCCAGAATAGCTACTACGTCATTCTGGCGCATGATCAAGTACTTTGTACCTTCGTATTCCAGTTCTGTGCCGGCATATTTTCCATAAAGAACTTGGTCGCCTACCTTTAGAATCATTTCCTCATCCTTGGTACCGTTGCCAACTGCAACAACTTCGCCACGAAGTGGCTTCTCCTTTGCAGTATCAGGGATGATGATACCGCCAATGGTCTTCTCCTCTGCTGGTGCAGGAAGAATCAGAACTCTGTCTGCTAATGGTTTAATGTTCATAATATTTAGTTATTTAATTAATCTTCTATTGATGTTTTACATATAATGTGCCACTTTGCCCTGTTATGACAGAATGTCACACTCCTTAATTAAAACAAACAACCCTATCCTCACGGACAGGGCCATAACAAATGTCTCTAAATAATAAAAATCCTAATTTAATGAACCCGGCGGGTTAAAACGATGGTCAGGATATACAGCAATGCTGCCACTGCCATCACGCCCAACATGGGTTCTTCTTGAAAACAAATCATCTTTTTACCTTTTTAAAAACTAAAAACCTTTTCTCAAACTTTAGGGCTACATTCCCTTCTTACAATATCCTTTTATTTGCTTTCTCTTTCAATTCTAATGCAAAGTTAGTGGGTTGCCCTTTCTTTGCAAATTCTGTTGCATAAAAAGTGCAAGAAAACGCAAAATACTTGATTTAAATCAATTTCTGTACGTTGTGCACGCAAACAGTGTGCATGAAAGACAATGCTGCAAACTGAAAAATACCACCAAGGTAACATAGTATCAGTTACCAAAACAAGGGAGTGT
>JAGHTY010000108.1 GCA_018065125.1 Candidatus Minthousia equi | reverse complement strand
AAGTAAAAAAATGATAAAATAATCAAAACTATTTGATACAAAAATCGCATTATATGTAACATTCGTTATATAAAAAAGCAACATTAAAGTATATTCACATATTTATTATTCGTAAACTTTGCATCCGAATATTAGTTAACTAACCAAAATCTATTAATTAATTCGTTTTTTTTATGAAAAACTTTCAATTCAGAACGAAGCCTTTAGGACTATTCCTTTTGCTTTGCTTCATGCCTTTATGGGCTATGGCACAGAGCTTGTTCGTAAAGGGTTCAGTGAAAGATTCGAACGGAGAACCTATTATTGGTGCATCCGTTGTAGTGAAGGGTACCACAAATGGTACCATTACCGACTTTGACGGAAACTATTCTGTTTCTGCCAATGCAAAGTCTACTTTGGAGGTTTCTTACGTAGGCTACATTACTCAGTCTGTTGCCGTTAATGGCAGAAGTACTATTAATGTAGTATTGAAGGAAGACTCTAAGTTGTTGGATGACCTGGTAGTAGTAGGTTACGGTACTATGAAGAAGAGTGACGTAACTGGTTCTGTTACCTCTGTTGACACTAAGGACATGATGAAGCGTGTTCCTACCAATGTCAGCCAGGGTTTGCAGGGTGCTGCTCCTGGTGTAATCGTAACCATGCAGGACGGTTCTCCAGACGCTAAGGCTCAGGTACGTATCCGTGGTGTCGCTACCATCAATGGTTCTGCTGCACCTCTTTATGTAGTAGATGGTATTCAGGTAGGTTCAAACGCTGATTTCGTTGCTCCTGCTGATATCGAGTCAATCGACATTTTGAAGGATGCTTCTGCAACTGCAATCTACGGTTCTGCTGGTGCAAACGGTGTAATCATGATTACTACCAAGCACGGTAAGAAGGGCCACGCTGCAGTAAACGTTACAGCCGACTTCGGTATCCAGACTCTTCCTTATCACTTGGATGTTTGTAGCGGTGACCAGTATGCTGCTAACTTGCGTCAGGCTCGTATCAACGACGGTCAGGTTGAAGGTAACAAGGCTTTGATGTGGAACCCTGTTTGGAATGCTGAATATGATGGCAAGCGTAAGTACATCGACTGGCAGGATCAGATGACCCGTGCCGCTTTCCGTCAGAACTATAGCGTTTCTACTTCTGGTGGTAACGACAAGTCACAGTATCACGCTTCTGTAGGTTTCTTGCGTAACGAAGGTTTGGTTGTAAACACCGAGTACCAGCGTATCACCGCTCGTGCTAATGCAAACACCCAAATTAATAAGGTATTGGGCTTCGGTGCTGATATCAGCTTCATCCACGCAGATAACCACGGTTCAAACAATTCAGTAGGTAACTTCGGTAACCTTTCTTCTTTGCGTGACTTCGCATTCGCATGTCCTTCTATGGACTTCATCACCAGCAACACTGTAACTTACGATGGTGTTCCTGCAGGTACTTACGTTTCTCCAAACGTTGTTAACCCTGATGGTACTTATGGTGAAGTTACCGGTGGTAAGAACTTCAACGATGGTTTCTGGGGTACTACCCTTGGTAACATGTACGCAAAGCAGATGGAATTGCGTGCTCGTAACCGTTCAAACCGCGTTTTGGCTTCTGCCTACATGACTATCGAGCCTATCAAGGGCTTGCAGTGGAAGACTTTGGTTTCTTACAACTATAGCTCAAGCTCAAACAACAACTTTACTGGTGGTAAGTATATCAACCGTGTAAACTATGTTGATGGCAAGCGTATCGATGTTACTCAGGGTATTGGTGATGCTTACTATAACCCACGTAACAACAACGAGTATTCATTTGATCTGAGCAACAGCGAGAACCAGACTCTGTATATCCAGAACACCTTGACTTATAACTGGAGCAACGACGTTCACAACGTAAGCGTAATGGTTGGTAACGAAGTTTCTCGCTGGTATGGTCAGTGGGTATCTGCTTCTGCTCTTGGTTTCGAATCTCCAGATATCCGTGAAATCGGTTTGACTACTGATACTCAGAAGTTGCACCGTAACGGTAATGGTGGTTTCAACCTTGAATCACGCGGTATTTCTTACTTCGGTCGTGTAAACTACTCATTCATGGACCGCTACTTGTTAACTGCTACTGTACGTCGCGACGGTTCTTCTAACTTCGGTGCTGGTAACCGTTGGGGTACCTTCCCATCAGTTGCATTGGGTTGGCGTATTTCAGAGGAGCCATTCATGAAGAATCAGGATGTTGTTTCTAACTTGAAGCTGCGTGCTGGTTGGGGTCAGACTGGTAACTCAGGTGGTGCTACCGACTTGTCAGTAACTGGTTTGAACATCGATGGCCGTTATGTTTACTATAAGCAAGGTGCTGCACTGGGTCTTGGTACTACTCCTAACGTAGTAACTGGTTTCTATCCTGTATTGAAGGATACCAACCTGAAGTGGGAAACCAATGAACAGCTGAACTTTGGTGTTGACGCTGCATTCTTGGGTGGTGACCTGGTTGTAGGTTTGGATTACTTCGTACGTACCTCTAAGGACTTGTTGCTGTATCGTCAGATTCGTCCTACTTCTGGTTACTCTCAGATCTATACTAACTATGGTGAGATTCAGAACAAGGGTCTTGAGTTCAGCGTTGGTTACAACCACCGTGTAAACAACGACCTGTCTTTCAACGTAATGTTGACTGGTTCTACTCTTAAGAATAAGGTTGTGAAGATGGGTGATCCTATCTACGCTACTAACTCAGATTCATCTGGCCAGGGTACTGGTGACGGTTCTAACACTGGTGCAGTAGGTGCTGCCGATGGTTACCACTGGGGTAATCACTCTATCAGCATGGAAGGTGAAGCTGTAGGTTCATTCTATGGTTACAAGGTAGAGAAGATTATCACTACTCAGGCAGACTTGGACAAGGCAATTGCACAGGGTCAGACCGCTAAGATGGGTGACTTCCTGTTCAAGGATATTCACGGTAAACTCGCTACTAAGGAAGATGTCGATAAGGGCTTGGCTAAGTATGTCGGTGAAGACATCGGTGGTGATGGCGTTCTTAACGAGCAGGATATGACTATCCTTGGCAATGGTTTCCCTAAGTTGAACTATGGTTTGACACTGGGTGCTAACTACAAGGATTTCGACTTCTCTGTACAGATGCACGGTGTATTGGGTCAGAAGATTTATTCTTACTCTGCAATGCGTCTGAGCAATATGTTCTCTTCTGATGATGGTACTGCTCCTAACATCTTGAATGAGGTTGCTAAGAATGCTTGGTCAGAGAGCAACCAGAACGGTACAATGCCTCGTCTGTCTATCATCGATGAAAACTACAACATGCGTGGTAGCGATGCATGGATTAAGAATGGTGACTTCCTGAAGATCTCTAACGTACAGGTTGGTTACACTCTTCCTAAGTCTATCGCTTCTAAGTTGATGATTCAGAACGCTCGCGTTTACTTGGCAGTTCAGAACTTGCTGTGCATCTCTGGTTACAACAAGTATGGTGATCCAGAGTGTGGTCAGGGTTCAGTTCTTTACACTGGTTTGGATACCGGTCGTTACCCAATGCCACGTACTTACTCATTCGGTTTGAGTGTTACATTCTAATTAACCAAAAATTATTATTTGAATATGAAAAGCAATAAAATATTCGGTCTCATTGCAGGTGCTGCCATTACACTGGGCTTCAGCTCATGTAACAATGAAGAGTTCCTGGATGTTACCCACTACACAATGCTTGAGGGCGACGCGATGTTTATCAGCGACGCTAACGCAATCAAGGGTATGACTGGTTGCTACGATCTTCTACACCGTCGTGGTGGTATGAACGACGACCCATACAAGTACTGGATCTTCAACGGTCAGCACCCTACTATGGACTCACAGGCTTCTGGTTGGGATAAGGACTTCATGACCCAGAAGTGGACAGCAAAGAACGAGCAGTTGCGTGACTACTGGAAGCAGTCATACGCTTGTGCTTCTCGTTGTAACGACTTCCTGGCTGGTCTTGAGAAGTCTGAGAACGTTTCAGACAATGTAAAGAAAGTACTTGCTGCCGAGGCTAAGGCTCTTCGCGGTTTCCAGTTCTTCGGATTGGCTAACACCTTTGGTCGTGTACCTTTGTTGATTACTGGTGAGAACTATGTAAACACTCCTGTTAAGGAGCGTCCAGCAGAATTCGGTGAAATGTGGGATTTCGTAATCCAGGACTTCAAGGAGGCTGCTGCTGATTTGGATTGGACTCCATTCCAGGGTGAGTATGGCCGTTGTACCAAGGGTATGGCATTGGCATTCCTGGGTGATGCCTACATGTGGAAGGCATATACCTGCCCAGAGACAGCTGCTGTTTGCTACCAGGCTGCATACGATGCTTTCAAGCAGATTATTGATGACCCTACTCATGAATTGGCTCCTTCTTTCTCAACCCTTTACGATGCTGATGAGGCATGGCCAAAGGAGGCAATCTGGCAGATTGTTCTGAACTCTGGTGACAAGTGGGGTTCTTGGGATGATGCTGACAATGCAGGTGCACGTGGTTGGACTGGTTTCTACTTCGCTCCTACTTCTAACGGTGCTTGGGGTACATACCAGATGTCTTGGGAGCTTTATGACTGCTTCGAGAACTACAACCAGCAGGCAGAAGATGGCGAGTTCTATGGTTCATTCGACAAGCGTCGTGATGCATCTATGGTAACTGCTACCGTTCCTGCTAAGTATTGGGTAACTGAACACCCACGTTGGGAGCAGCGTGTTAAGCCTACCGATGCTTGGCTGCAGGCTAACGGTAAGTACATCCGTGGTAACAATGAAGTAAAGCTTTCTGATGGCAGCTCTGTTTACGACTGGAGCCAGGAAACTTATGACAAGTTTGACTGGACCGAAGAGGGCGACAATGGTAAGTACGACCCACTTCACCCACTTGGTTACAACCCATTCTGTCAGGAATTCGTAGGCTGGAATGGTTTCCACTGGGCATCAGGCGACCCTGCTCCTACTGTATGGTCTTCTAAGCACTGGAGAAATGGTCGTGGTACCGACTGGTCAACCGGCGCACTTTGGACTCCAGACCACATCTACTTCAAGCGTTATGCAAACGTACTTCTTGACATGGCAGAGTGCTGCTTCAACTTGTCTGGCAAGGAAAATGAAGGTTGGGGTTACATCAAGCAAATCCGCGATCGTGCATTTGGTAACATGGAAGTTGGTAAGGATCTTTCTAAGTTCATTACTCACCACCAGA
This sequence comes from Candidatus Minthousia equi, assembly GCA_018065125.1. GTDB lineage: Bacteria > Bacteroidota > Bacteroidia > Bacteroidales > Bacteroidaceae > Minthousia > Minthousia equi. The sequence goes on along the minus strand of JAGHTY010000108.1, from coordinate 619 downwards.
AGGTTGCTGATTACTATGGTGATAGCGATGGTCATGGTGATGCTGTTGATTTGGATGGCTATCCATTCCCATTCAACACTGAAACTGTTAAGGTTCCAGATGCTAAGGAATACTATACCAAGATCAAGGCTCAGTATAATTTCACCTCTCCAGTTTGGAAGGTTGCTGTCAACGAAGAGCGTCGTAAGGAGTTCTCTGCAGAGCCATACTTGCGTTCAGATATGCACAAGTCTGGATTCTTGGAGGATCACGTAGAGCATACATATCCAAAGAACTCTTTGCCAACAGTAGGTGCTGCTACCATTAAGCAGTGGAAGACTGCTCGTGACTTCGACTTCAAGATGGAAAAGATGTTCATGCCTATTCCTGAAGATGAAATTTTGAAGAACCCTGCATGTGACCAGAATCCTGGTTACTAATCAGGTGCCTACCAGTATATAGGAAACATTTATCCTGTCATACTTAAACTGTAGATTTGTGCCACCTTATGGGAAGCGTCCCAATAAGGTGGCACTTTATTTATATATATAGAGATTTACAATAAGCAGCAGTTTGATTTGACTATTTTACTATTCAGGTTTTATACAGGAAGAAACGCATATTTTAAACAGAATTATTC
>JAGHTY010000183.1 GCA_018065125.1 Candidatus Minthousia equi | reverse complement strand
ATCTAAAGATACACCTTACGAAAAGCGACTGGGCTTCACTCAAACCCAACAAACGTGCCACATGGGGTTTCTCGGCCCTGGGAGCCGATGACCATGTCATGAACCTGAAGCCCAGCGGTACCAACGACCGGTTTGATCTAGAGACAGACTATCTGGTATTGAAATCTTATAAGAAGGCGATTGCTACCTGTAGCGCTGGTAAGAAATCGGTCTATGTGTACATTTATGGTGCAGAGGGCGAGGAAGATGCCGCAACGCCACAGAACGCATCACCTCAAACCCCTGTTGTTACACCCGAGCCGGATGAACCTATAGTAGAGGAAGAAGAACAAGGCCCTAACGATTACGTCATCGATACTGATGCCGATGACATTCCCGATGCCTCAAAATCACAAGGCGACATCAAGTCAAGCAGTGAAGATGGTGACGATGACTGGTGGAAGAAATGGGGTATTCCTGTTTCTGTTATCTCTGTATTAACCGGTGCAGGAGCAAGAAAACTGAAGAATAAGAAGAAAAAGAAGAACCAGGAAGACGAAAAAGATAAAGAGGATGATGACGAGGAAGAATCATACCGATACGAGCTGTGCATCACAAAATGCTTTGGCGGACAGTTGGTTGTGGGCGAAAATCCTCAAGCCGTGTATGCCTACATAGCCAGCATCGACCGCTACGGATCTGAAAAAACCGATGAGGCGCTGACGCGCATGATACAGATTGAAGGCGACGGATACCTGCAGGTGAGCGGACATTATTACCAGGATGGTACGATGTGTGCCTTTGTAGAAGCCCCCGAAATAACAGAAGGCGAAGTACCAGCCGAAGGCATAGTAAAGTTCCGTCTGGCTGCTGCAGAGGGCAGTTTCACCAACCGCGTGCACTTTGACATTGTGCAGCCTGCTATCCTGTTTGCTCAGGAAAACCTAACCCTTCCTGCCGGATTTGACGAGGTGGCTAAACTGCCTTTCTTCATCCAGAACATCAGCGAAGACCAGCTTGCCAAGTGCGAAGCCGAGATAGATGGCGCCTTCTACGAAGTAGAGTGTCAGCCTTCTGACATGCATCCACAGGTGTGGTATGCCTGCATCAAGGAGAAAGAGGCAAAGCGCAAAGAGGTTTGGGAAGCTGGCAAGAGCATTTTCTACATATTAAAAGTTACGGCTCACAGCGTGAATGGTGCCAAGGTTACCGGAGAACTCTTTATTTACCGACTGCAGATGGGCTTGCACTTTGAGTGCGAAGGCCACATTGGCTGTTACTTCGAGAAATACGACAACCTGAAACACCCCGAGCCACTTTCTGTCGAGACAGAGAGCGGCAAGCGCTATGCACCACACATGAATAGGGCCCTCTTTACCCTCATCACCTGGAACAAGGAAACGAACAAGGTGGTGTATGCACGTCCTGATATACCAGAAAAGAACAAGCAAACCATACGCTTCAGGGTAGAAGCCCTTCCACCCGAGGAAGATGCCAAGTTTGAAGACGTGCAGAGCCGTGAAACCCGTGATTTGTCTGACGATGAATTCATCCAGAAGCTGAACATACAGGCATACCCTTGCCACATCTATTCTGATAACAGCATAGAGCTGAGCATCTTCTCTGAAGGAATGCTCGATGCGCCTTCACGCCGCAAGGGGCGCCTTGTTGTCGAGGTGGATTGCCTTGGCGAAACCTACACCTCATTCCAGGATGTATGGCTTTGCAGCCAGCCGCTTCGTAACGTGAACAGCGACCGCATGAGAGAACTCATCGCAGATGACAACGAGAAGCTTCTCGACCTACAATACATGCGCCAGTCGATCATCCACATGGGAGGTGCAGACAAAATCTTCCCTCTTATCAAGATAATCGACCTCATGATTGATGGCTATCATCCTAATTTTGGATTTGCACAAGACCAGTACGACATGGTTGTTAGCATCTACCAAGCCTTCTGCCGCAACCAGGTAATTGGTGCAAACGCCGAGGCAGAAAAGGTAGAAGAACTGGGCTTTGTGTGCGACGTGATGCGCGCCTTTGCCGATACCAGCACACAGCTCGACGGCATCTTTGGCACGTCGAAGATAGGCATACTATCGCGTATCGGACTGGGATTCATTACCTTTGGATGGAGCGAAGTAGGCATGAGTGTGTGCCGCATCTCAAAGAATATGATCGAGGTGGTAGAACGCGAGCAAAACCCTGGTGGCCCATGGGAGGCCTTCATGGTAGGAGTGAAGGATGTTACCACCGACTATGTAACAGAGAGGGTGTGGGGAGAACTCTTCAAGCAAAGTGGCATAGCCCTGAAGAATGCCCGTCCCGAGGCCATGGCACGCATCACAAAGTCGTTCAGCAGCGTAGGCGGAAAGGTAAAGAACGCACTTGGCCCACTGGGTCGCGATGTGAAAGACATCTACAAAGACCTCAGAAACTACACCTCTAACACCTTTGGCAAGCAGGCCAAGCAAACGGTTACCTCGGCCCAGGCATCTCTTAAGCAAATCGACATCGAAACAGAGAAAGCCATCCTTGAGATACGCTCGAAGGAAAAAGGCACATACGCATGGACCGAAGCCGAACTGCAGATGCAGGCCGACTATGCCACACACAGCCAGGAGGCACTGAAGAAGGTGCGCGAGCTGGAACATGCCTACCACGAATACCGTGCCTACCGAACACCCGAAACCGAAGCTGCCTTCAAGGAACTCTGCCTGCAGGCACAGGGCGACAAGCTGGTGCAGAAGGCATTGCTTAACAACAACAGCCCGTATGCACACAACGTGATATCAGAGTTCAACAAAACGCACAAGAACATCTATACAAAGGTAGACAAAAAGACCAAGCAGCTCATTGCTGCCGAGTTGAATGTAGACCCCGACGACGTGTATGTTTTCAACGCCACAAGCGGTGATGTGGCTGCCTATGAAAATGGTTTTGCCCTGCCACGCGACCGCGACGTAACATGGAAGATAAAGGGTAATCCAGACATCGACGTTCCGCAGAAGGTGAGCGAGAAGTGCTACAACGAAGCATATCGTAAGGAAACTGGCGGTTTCGACCCTACTATGAACGACCAGGCTGTTGTGCAGAAGGGTTCGGCCGAGATGATGGGGGCGGGTGAGGAAGACCTGGCAAGAGCGCTTCACAAAGAACGCAGGATAGAACGTTTTGAAAGTATCGATGGCGTTGCAACAGCATTCGAACACAAGCCTCAGGAATGGGTTAACCGCAGTCACGAGGCAGCTGCAGCACATAGCTATAAGGCTGCATCCTTCGCCGAAGAGGGTATGCGTCAGGCAGGTAAGGTGCAGAATATTGAAATGGGTATTGCCATTGCCAACAACAGTTTTAATCTGCTCACCAAAGAGGAGAAAGGTGTTATGTCGCTCATCAACCATCTGGATGTTTTTAATCCTAAGACACACGTACGCGTTGACATTTCCGAATTTACTCACAACCTGCGCATTCGCTACAACATGTCGGTCGACGACATTGGCCCTATGCTGAAGAAGATTGTATATCGCCTTGAGGCAGCCAAGCCAGTTGCAGGTGCTACAAAATCCGCATCCAAGGCAGCAAAAGTAACCACCCAAACAGCAAAGAACACCGGTAAATCAGCATCCTTCACCAAAGACGTGCTGAATGCAGCACGAGGACGTAACAGCCAGCAAAACTGATTGTTACCCGATATTGCGGATGCAGTTACCCAGTTCCTGGAAGATGGCTACAGGCGAAACACCCATGTTCTCTAATCCATTGAGGCATTCTCCTACCTTGAGGGATCCCTTGTTCACATCGGTCTCCTTAAGGTAGTTTATAAGGGTGAACATCTGGTCACTCACCTTCGAACCACCATTGATATGTTGGCGGGCAGCGTCGCGAACAATCACAAAGTTGTCGAACTGCTTCGTACACTGTCTGAAGGCCTCGCGGATGTGTGCCACGCCACGCTCTATACTCTTCAGGTCTCCCTTGCCAATGAGTTGCAGGGCATCCTTGTACCAGTGGGTACACTTTTCAGTAAATGCCCTTGCTGCACGTTCTACGTCGGGTAATGCCTCTGCAGCGCGACTAGGGTCAAGGAGCACAAAGACATTGTCTGTTCCATAGCTGTCGTGGTGCAAGTCGTTCTGGATGATGGTGTGGTCTGTTGCCTCGGCAAACTCCTTCCAGGTTTGTGCCGTTCCTTCCTTTCCTGTTCCCTTGCGATAGAGATGCTGCTGGAAGGTATTCTCCACCATATCCTGGTGAAGGAAGATTTTCTCATTGTTTTTGCCCTTGATATAGAAACTTCCATCGTAGTCCATGGCACTCTTGCTGCCATTTTCTAATGCGGCTTTGCCATTGCTGGTGGCGTTGAACGACTCAATGTCGTTGGCAATGAACTTTCGTCCTCTGTTTCGTGGGTTCTTGTTCAGTTGGTCGGCAAGGTCCATCTTCATGTCAAATTCGGCAGAGTAGTGCACCTTCTTCATGTCGCTGTTGAACTGCTTGCGCAACTGCGTCAGTTCTGGCTTGTTAGGATTGTTGAGCAAGTTCAGTGCATTCTTGTCTTTCTGCACTTCCAATACCGCTTCTATGCGTCTTTGGCGGTTCTTTGGCGTGTCGGGCAGTTGGCACAGTTCTTTTAGTTTCTCAATCTTCTCTTGGCCGGCTCTAAGTCCGCTTTCTTCTGCATCCAGCAGTTTGCGGGTTTCGTTGTCCATTGCAAGGTCCTTTGTCTCGTTAGCCATCTTTTGGGCACTCTGCTTGCCCTGGGTGTTGCGCAGCTGTGCCTTTTCGTGGGCTGCCTTTGTGGTGCGTGCACTCTTGGCGGTGTCGGCAGCTTCAGAAGCAAACTCCTTGGCAGTTTTGCGCGAGGCCTCCTCGCTCGCAGCTGTGGCAGCAGCAGAAGGGGTCTTTGAAGGAGCGCCCGATGCTCCGGCTTTTCCTGTTATTCCTGGTTCTGATACTTTTCCGGATACTCCAGGTTTTCCTGCCTTTGCGGCCTCGGCACTCTTTCCAATGGTCAGTTTCTTGTTTTTGATTATGTTCTTTACTGCTTTTAAACCTTTTGCAAACAACAAGCCGTAAAGATATTCGCGCACTGCAACCTTTGTACCAAGCATGAAGCCACAGAAGACACTGTCACCGTCTTTGTCAACATAATCTTTCATGTTGTGTACCACCTCAAGCGAGTTGAAGACACCCTCGCTTACTCCTAAAGTGCACACACCAACGATGAAACGACCGAATATTCCAAGGTGTTTCTCAAGGGTTTTACTTTGAGTCAGCACCCTCGCTACCGCATCTGTAATGCAAACAGAAAGGTCTTCTGCCGCCATGTTGTCGATAAGTTGCTGTCCTTGCACGTAGCGGTTAAATATTCTGAACACTCCGCGCACCTGCTGCCAGTCGTATCCGTAGCTACGGCTGTAGTTGCTAAGCATACGTTCAATGAGCAACGATAGCAGATGCAGGTCTTTATAGAAATTATGATAGATGTCAGAGCGTACGCGTTCAAGTGCTGTGGTTATCTGATTTTCGTGTTCCACAAGCTGGTCGTAACCCGTCATGGTTACCTTGCGGTAGGGCTGTGAGATGAGCAGCACGCGCTGTTCAACGTAGTATTTCCTGCCATCGTTTTCTGCTTCTATGATAATGCGTGCATGCAGGCGATTTGGGGCATCAAGAATACCACCGCGGCACACCATATAGCATACCAGTTCGGTTTCCTTGCGGTCTTTTTCGTTAAAGCCCTTCTTGGCATCGATGTGCAGTCCCAGTGCCTGTATTGTCTTTGAGCGGTCGTTATAACCCGCATTCTGTTTGCCTACACCTATCGCAATTGCTGTGTTCATTGCCGTTCCTACACCGGCAGGCAGCACTCCGCCTACCATCATGCCAGCCTGGCTCAGTGCATTGCCTGTTTCAGGCATAATAGGTGGTTCTTCGTCGATGATTACGTTATAGCTTGTGATGTTTGGTGGAATGCAGATGATGCGTCTTTCCTCCTCGTCATACTCGTAGAGCGAGAGTGTGAAGCGGTTCTCGGCAGGCGTCATCGTTTTCGTAACATACTTAGGATCATCTGCAAAGTTCGTTGCCGTATCCATCTTTACGCTACGCTGCAGGTCGCTGAATACGTGTCGCTTCGAGTCATATTCCTCAAGATAGCACTTTACACGCTCCAGGCCATTGCAGGCAAGTCCCATCGTGAAGCGGCCCACAGAAATCGTATTCTCTATCTGGCGCTGGTTGCTGTCAGTGGCAGTAACAGTAAGTGTGTAATAGGTAACGTTACCCGGTGTGCCTGGTTTCTGGCACTTGTCGGTGATGACGGCATAGTACAGTTCACCTTCCTTGTCATATTCCACCTTAACGCTATACTTGTCTCCCGTAATCTTAGCCTTGACGGTAGGTGCCTCGCCCATACCATCTACCTCGAAGGGCAGGTAGATAGACTTCTCAAAACCGGCAGGAATCGTGAGTTCATCCTCCGAGAAGGTTATCATCTGCTGTGCAATGTTGATGTGCATGCGGTTGCAGAAACTTCCGCCTTGCGTTGCCAGCCTAAAGGTGACAATAGCCTCGGCTGCTGGCGTTTTGGTAGCGTGTGCACGGATAAAGGCACCCATGTAATCGCCTGCCATCTGCTGGCTGCTCACTTCAAGGTTGTCGTCGGCACTGATGCTGATGCGCTGGGTAAGGGCATAGTCGGTTGTTTCGTTCCCCCTGCTGTCTATCTTCACTATGCGTGCATAAATCTTATGGTTAGCGTCGCCGGGGTAGAGTGTATCTCCAAAGTCCTTGCGGATGCGCATCTCGTAGGTGCACTTGTCGGGATCGTCGTCCTCCTTCTGCTCCTCGTCTTCCTGCTTTTCTTCCTTCTTTTGGTTTTTCTTCTGTTTCTTCTTCTTTCTGCTACGTCGGCTTGCGGCAATGCCTCCGGCACCCACAGCCACTGCACCAGCAATGGCAGCAGGAATCACCCACGACTGCTCTGCCTCTTCATCCTCCACGCTGCTTGCCATAGTATCGATGGTAACATCGGCTTCGGCCCCATCTTCCGTTTCGGAAAGTTCGGTAACAGCATCGTCCTGGCATTCGCCGTTAGGACCTTTCTTGCCTGTAATATACAGTAGAAATTTTGCAAATTCTCGTTTCAAACCCGATCCCGATACCATTGGGTCCCAAGTCTCTGAAACAGCTATATGGATGCAGTAGTTGGTGTCTTTAGGTTCTTCAAGTACAGTGACTATTACCCCCGTTTTGTAGAAACCACTATTACGGTACTCTTCAGCATCTCCGTATTCACGCTCTGTGCTGAAGAACTCATAATTTTTGTCATCAGATGCCCATAAATATGGAGGGTGATATATTGCCCAATAATAGTCGTCGACGGAAGTACATTGCACAGTGGCTCTTACGGTAAGCTTGTCGCCTTTGTGTAACTTCATTCCATAGGCATGGATTCCCTCACCTCTAGTGCGATCATTGTACCACTTGATGGGTCCACTTGCAGTATGTGCATTCATGACCTTTGCTGTACCGGTGCAAAAGTACCACTTGATGGGTCCACCTTCGAAGGTGCAGGTGACATCCATGGTTCCTGCAGGTGTAGGTATGTTCACGTCGAACGTGTTTTGGGCAAATGCACCGAGTGGCAAAAGAAAGAGGCAGAGCAGCGTCAGTATGCCCTTTGCGATAAGTCGCATAAAGGCTGTCTGTGCAGCAGACGAAGGGCAACGCATCTCGCCTTTGGTGCTATCTGCTACTATGTCGCTGTCGTGAAGTTCGGCCAATACTTTGCTAACAAGCGATGCCTGAGATGAAACCGTGGATGCCTTTTCTTCCACAACAGGAGTGTCTTGCAGTTGCTTTTTTCCACACTCAGTACAGAATTTCGCATCGTCGTCAATCTTTGCGCCACAATAAATACAATACATATTTTCTGGGTTTTACAAGGTATTTTTTGCAAATATACAATTTCAAATCTTATTCTACAAATAATAGGATGAAAAACGATAAAGGTAATGATAACCGTATGCATCATCTTTGCCGTTCTTTTTTTTACTTTGCAAGTAAAAGTTTTGGAATGTAAGTAGAATTTTGTAAATTTGCAAGATAACAAAATAATGGATAATCAACAGAAAATATCTATACGATTCTATAACAACCGTGAGGTGCGGGCTGTGTGGAACGAAGCGGAGAATAAATGGTATTTCTCTGCGGTTGATATTATGTCAGCAATTACACTTAGTCCTAATCCCCGTAAATATTGGAGCGTATTAAAGACCAGACTAAAAAAGGCGGGAAACGAGTTGACTACAATTTGTAGTCAACTGAAATTAACAGCTGCTGATGGTAAGAAGTATGCAACAGATTGTTTTCCACAAGATTCTATAGAAGAATTGGTTAAGACTATTCCAAGTAAGAATACAAAAGAATTTTTGGATTGGTTTACCTATAGCGATAATACCATTGATGGCAAAAGCAAAAAGAAAGCCTATGAGCTTTGGGAAAGCAATTTGGTAGCAGATAAGGACGTGGGAACCACCAAAGCGCTGCAGCAGATTCATGCCTATCTGTTTGGCGGATTGTACGACTTTGCTGGAAAAATCCGCACCAAGACCATTGCAAAAGGAAACACCCTGTTTTGCCTTGCCGAATACCTGCATGCCAATCTGAAAACCATTGAGGAAATGCCAGAAAGCACTTTCGATGAAATTGTGGATAAGTATGTAGAGATGAACGTGGCACATCCTTTCATGGAGGGCAATGGTCGCAGCACCCGCATTTGGCTGGATATGATTTTCAAGAAACGCCTTGCCAAATGTGTGGATTGGAGCAAGATCAGCAAGACGGAATACCTGGATGCCATGATAGAAAGTCACATGGATAGTGCCCACATCAAGCAACTGCTCTTAGGTGCACTGACCGATGAAATTACCAGCCGTGAGATTTTCATGAAAGGCATTGATTATTCATATTATTACGAGCAGGAGGATTGATTCTTGCTCCACTACGTTACGCAAGCGAACAAGTTCGAGCGAACGATTAACGATTAATGATTAACGATTAATGATTTGCAAAACATTCAATTATTCATCATTAATTAAACTCTGTGACTCTGTGACTCTGCATCTATGCGTCTTTGTGACTCGTAGACCTGTTGACTCGTAGACCTGTTGACTCGTTGACCTGTTGACTCGTAGACCTTTTAAACTCTTAAACTTTTAAACCTTTTAACAAATCCCCCGCACCCATTGTCACAGATTGGCAGTGAGATGGCATACCTTTGCCGCAGATATGGAAAGAAATGTATTGATAAGGCAGATACTGCAGGTGTGCCGTGATCAGCGTTGGGAGGCACTTGTCGATGTGAGCGGCCACCAGTGGCATGCCGATGTAATGGTGAACTATGCCAACTATCATGTGGCGTTTAACGTAAACCGGCGCTTCACGCATGTAAACCAAACCTACCATGCCATGCGAAAGCAGCGCGTGTGCGGGTGCTGGCTTGCTATCGACGAGCTGCAGCAGATGCCCTGCTATGGCTACGAGTGCCAGCCTCTGTTTCAGCTAAACGAGGTGTTTCATAACGTCAGCGTGCAGGTAAATGCCGCCATGGAACTGCCGCTTGCAGGGTTTGTCACCGCCTTGGTAAAGGGGCGCATACGCAGGATGCAGCAGCTAACGCCACGCTTTATCGATGTGTATGTGGTAAAAGCAGGATGCGCTTGGTGCCTAAACGATTTCAGCATCTTCTACCTTCGGCGCATCCACACAAAAGAGGGCGTTACGCTGGTGTGCCGCAAGGATTTCGACGAGGACTTCTCGTTCAATCCATTTGTTTACCGCAGCGTGCTTGAGTTTGCCGAAGAGCATCGGCAGCTGGGACATATGGCCGACCTGCGCCGACGGCACAATGCCACAAGCAGCAGCGACCTTTTCTCCTTTGGATGCCCTCACTGCAAGAACATAATGGGTAACCTTTTCCTTGGCGAGGTGGTGCGCGATACCATTCACGAGGTAGATAATGGTGGGGTGCACCGCATCAATGTAGAGAACTCTGGCCTTACGCTTCCCTTTCAGCAGTGGGGAGTGATTAATGATTCTTGCTCCACTATGTTACGCAAGCGAACAAGTTCGAGCGCAACGAAGTCAAAACTCAAAACCCAAAAGTACTGATTAATGACCATATATTTATTATTTGGTGGTTACTTATATATATGTTCTGACATATTTTTGTACCTTTGTTCTCAACTTAAAAGTCTCTCTATAAAAGCAAGAAAATACTTTTACGATATAAGGGCTTGAAAAAACAATAACCATAGAATTTTCTCGTTGTCATGGTAGAAATTAATAATACACTTGTGTCTCACTTTATGAGTCAACAAGATGGTGTACATTTGGAAGCCGAGGAACAGCGATTGCTGAACTTCGCAGAAACGTATGCCATGTGTGATAATGCAATCGTGGCACTGAACAACATGCGAACAGGCAAGTGCCATATCTTCCTGGGCAAGACAGCAGAGATTCTTGGCATAGGAAAGGCTGGCACGCATTTGTTTGTAGATTCTGTATTCGAGGAGGAGATAATATCTTGCATCAATCCTGATAACCTGGTGGTTCAGAATCTTCAGGAACTAAAGTTCTTTAACCGAATGCTCACGCCACAGAATGTTGCCGAGGGTTTTCCATGGTATATGGAACAGATAATCAGCATGCACGATGCCGAAGGCAATTACCATCCTGTGATACACCGCATTCAGTATTTCCCAAGCGAAGGCAAGCAGGGAATATGTTATGCGCTTTGCATATACAAGTTAACGAAGGAGTCGTTTACGCATGCTCGTCTGATACATAAACTAACAGGCGAGGAGCGTCGCATCGACATATCAGAACTGCGCTCTATACTGAGTAATCGAGAGAAAGAGCTGTTGCAGTACATTCAAAAAGGACTTGCCAGCAAGGAGATAGCCGGAATAATGGGCATTAGCAAGAATACCGTAGACCGCCACCGACAGAACATTATTGAGAAATTGCAGGTTAGCAATACCACAGAGGCTTGTTTCAAGGCAAAAAGACTTGGACTGATAGAATAACTTAATTCACAAATAAATGGCATATTTAGAATCAAAACCAAGATATGAGGTCTTGGACGGACTCAGAGGTGTGGCAGCACTCTGTGTCGTTGGGTTCCACATGATGGAATGTTACTCTGCAGACATTACCGACAACATTATGGCTCATGGCTATCTTGCCGTGGATTTCTTCTTTGCCCTTTCGGGTTACGTTCTTGGCTATGCTTATCAGGATCGCTTTAACCAGATGGGCTACAAGGGGTTCTTCAAGCGTCGTATCGCTCGTTTGCATCCTATGCTGCTAATAGGCGTACTGATGGGTATAATTTTCTTCTACTATTCGGGTAGCGTTGATGTGTTCGGAGCCGTAGACAGTGCACCTTGGCTTTTCCTGATGCTTCAGGCTGTGCTCACTTTGTTTTGCATTCCATTCCCACAGTCGTGGGACATCCGTGGATGGGGTGAATTGTCAAGCATCAATGGCCCTGTTTGGACACTCATCTATGAGTATGTTGCCAATATACTCTATGCCTTTTTCTTCCGTTTCCTGCCTACATGGGGATTGGCAATACTGGCAATGTGTGCAGCTGTGTGTACGGCAGACATAGCCCTGAATCTCAACATTTTCGGTAACTTAACAGAGACAGATTACTTCTACTACATCAATGGTGGCTTTGTTTTCAATCCAGAGCATGTTTACCTTGCATTTACCCGTTTGCTCTATCCGTTCCTCATCGGTTTGCTGATGTCGCGCATGGGCAAGATGATCAAGTCGAAACATGGTTTCCTTATTACCTCACTCATTGTGTTTGGTATGTTCAATGTGCCTAAGTATATGGGTGGTGGCAACATCGTGGATGGTGCCTATCAGCTGTTCTGCGTGTTGGTTCTCTTCCCACTAGTCCTTGTCACAGGTGCTGGCAGCAAAGTTACAGGCAAGGTAAGTACAAAGGTTTGCAAGTTCCTGGGCGACATTTCGTTCCCTCTCTACATTACGCACTATCCCGTGCTTTACATGCACATGTCGTGGGCACAACGCCACATGGATTCGCCTGCTAGCACACACATCTTTGTGGCTATCACCACTACCATCCTTGTTATCATGATTGCCTGGGCATCCTTGAAGTTGTACGACCTGCCAGTTCGTGCTTGGCTAAAGGAACATTGGCTGAAGAGATGAAACAGAATCAGAATCTCTCTGCATGGGAAAAGATGCAGCTTTTCAAGTAAAATAAGTAAATAACAAAGGGATCTTCGTTTTGAAGACCCCTTTTTTCTTGACTACATACTTTGCGTCTTTGTGACTCTACGTCTTTGCAACTTATAAATTACTCATGCAACTGGTAGTTCCCAGTGCGGTAGCAATGGCAGACAGGATGCTCAGCAATATCTGTACTGCCCAACGAACAGATTCTTTTTTCATTTCGCTTCGCTTCATTCAAGACAACTGACTACAGACTACAGACAACAGTCTGCGCTTCGCGCTCGCCATCCGGATGGGACCGTTGTCCGTTGT
>JAGHTY010000212.1 GCA_018065125.1 Candidatus Minthousia equi | reverse complement strand
ATACAATTCTACTCAAAGTAAAAATTGATTAACTAAAAATACCTAAGTACAACATAAGAAATTCATACGATTCCTCGATTGGGGTTCGATTGAGGTTCGATTAGACCTCGATTCAGGCTCGATTCTATAATCGAAGGTGATATGGAATTAAAATAATGCTAAGAAGAAACATCTTTACTGTATCAAGAGAATAATCATCTGTTAACAATGAAACACACATATATACTATTAGCACTTATAGGAAGTTTAACAGCGTGTGGAGGTGGTGATGATCCTGTAACCCCTCCTACTCCAACGCCATCACCTACGCCTACTCCTTCACCAACTCCTACACCTGAAGATAAGGGCTTAGTCACCTATGATGCTCCTGATCGCAACACTATTGCTGCCTTTCCTGGTGCAGAAGGTGTTGCAAAATTTACTACCGGAGGAGCAGAAGGAAGCGTTTATACTGTTACAAGTTTGAGTGATGATGGAAGCGAAGGTACGCTTCGTTGGGCTTTGAATAAGCAAGGCAAAAGAACCATTGTATTTGCCGTGGGAGGTACCATAGAACTAACCAAGGAACTAAATATAACAAATGGAGATGTTACCATTGCAGGACAAACAGCACCAGGAATGGGTATCTGCCTAAAGAATCACAACCTTCGTATCAGTGCGAGTAACGTAATCGTGCGTTTTCTGCGCTGTCGTATGGGAGACGAGGCAAAGGCCGAGAACGATGCCATGAACTCTTATTATAATAAGACAGGTTACTCTGGTTGGAAGAATATCATGATAGACCATTGCTCTATGAGCTGGAGCATTGACGAGTGTGGTTCTTTCTATGGAAGTGAGAACCTAACCCTGCAGTGGTGTATCCTGAGCGAAAGTCTTACCAACTCATTCCATGTTAAAGAAGCACATGGATATGGAGGCATCTGGGGTGGTGCACCTGCCACTTTCCACCACAATTTATTGGCACACCATTCTAATAGAACTCCACGTTTAAATGGAAGTAGGTACAGCAATGAGGCAGACAAGGAAAAGGTAGATGTTATAAACAATGTTATCTATAACTGGGGAGGCGAAGGTGCCTATGCCGGTCAAGGTGGCAGTTACAATCTAGAAAATAATTACTACAAACCTGGTCCTTATAATGTAGCCAAGGGTGTGCATTGCCGTTTCTTCACCCCTTATCCCGATGATGGGAAAAATGCACAGGCAGAAGGTATTTGCGGTAAATTCTGGTTAAGTGGAAACTATATGGACAGCAGAAACGATTTGAGCAACAGTCAGAAAACAGAAGCTATCAATGCCAATGCTGATAACTTTGCCTCAACTGCATTTGTTCCCAAGACAAACGTGAAAGGAAAGAGCGGAAACACCATAAACTGCACACAGGCAGATTTTAAGGCTACCAGTCACTTTGACAATGATCCTAACGGATATGGTTATCGCGAAGATGTAAAAACTGCCTATGAGCATGTCCTGGCCTATGCCGGAGCAAGTTTTCAGCGCGACAAAATAGACAAGCGTATTATCGATGAAGTTAAGAATGGAACCTATTCATCTACTAGCAGCAATGGAGGTTCTTGCGGGCTTGTTGATACACAAACTGATACAGATCCCACCCCATGGGCAGAATATGTCACTACCACTTCTACTCTTGCTGATAGTGATGGAGATGGTATTCCTGATGATTGGGAAAAAAGCAAAGGAATGAAACCTAATGATTCAACAGATGGTGCGAAGTACCAGTTAAGCAAGGAATACACCAATCTGGAAGTTTACCTAAACGAACTAGTACAAAAAACTTACCCTACAAAATAGGATTCCATTTGTCGGTACGACAGAAAACAGCATCCATCGTAATGGTGGATGCTTCTTTTTTACTCAGCTGTCTGCACCAATTTACACGACCAGTCGTTACAGCACCCTCACCTTTATTATTATATTCACTGTATCGTGCAGTCTTTTCGTTCTCAGGATTACGCCAGTTTTCCCATCCCTCTGTACGGATAGATTTAGGTAAGGTACAATTCATGAAAAGTGTCATTGCATAAGGACGCCAAGGACGACCCAAATACACCTTGTCTGCCTGTTCTGAAGTTGTGATGCGACAATTATTGAATACATAGCCATAAGCAATATCTTGTGGAGTAGATGCTGCGGTTATATAAGAGTTAATCTTGCAATAGATGTCACAATTCTCGAACCACGCAGTAGAGGGTCCAAAGATAAAATCAGTAGTACCTTCAATGTAGCAATCTTTAAAATAACAGCGAGTTCCTGCCACACCAGTATAAACGGTATCCTGATTTCCAAGGAAACGACAATTGATGAATTTCAGTCGATCACCCTCGGTATGCAATGCTACTGCCTGTCCTAATCTGGCAGCATTATTTTCAATTGTTATGTCCTTTATGGTTATGTCTTGTCCCTGTACCTTTAAGGTATAGGTACGAAAAGTTCCCATTCCCTTTTCTGTTCCAGGCAATTTGATGTTTGCATGATCATCATAGGTAATGATAGTATTGTCACGATCTTCTCCACATATTTCTATATTGGTAAGCCAGGTTGGAATAACTAGTTTTTCTTTGTAGATTCCTTTCTTTACAAAAATAACCTTATGGTATTCCATGAAAGCACGGCACACCTCGATGGCATCATCAATATTACGGAACTCTGCTGTTCCATCACGTGCCACAAAAATGGTATCTGGATTATCATAACTCTTGGCTGCCCATGTGGTGGTGCAAAACTGCATCAATGTAAATAGCAATAGAATCTTTTTCATTGTTGTAAACTATTTTGGTTACAAATATAAGGATAAAATTGAAAATAAAGATAAGATTTTATCTATAAAAAAGCATCGATAATAAAAATCGTGTTCGGAAACGTTGCATTATTCAGATTTTCGACCTATCTTTGTACGCCAAATAATGCACATTCAGTGAAAAACATAAAATCAAATAACATGAGTACACTTCAAACTAACAAAATGACAAACTGGCGCTGGGTTATCTGTGCCATGTTGTTCTTAGCAACAACCGTCAATTACATGGACCGTCAGGTGCTCTCTCTTACATGGAAAGACTTCATTGCTGTAGATTTCCACTGGACAGATAGCGACTATGGTACCATTACCGGTATTTTCTCTATCTTCTATGCTATTGCCTGCCTATTTGCTGGCAAGTTTATCGACTGGATGGGCACCAAGAAGGGTTACCTCATCGCAATTTTTGTATGGTCAACAGGTGCATGTATCCATGCTGGTTGTGGATGGCTCACTATGGTAATTGAAGACATCGACAGTCTTGAAACATTACGAGCTATAGAATCAACATCTGCTGTAGGATTAGCTGTAGCATCTATCAGCGTTTGGTTGTTCCTTGCCTGCCGTATGATTCTAGCATTGGGTGAAGCAGGAAACTTCCCCGCAGCCATCAAGGTAACCGCAGAGTATTTTCCAAAGAAAGACCGCGCTTTTGCTACTTCTATTTTTAACGCAGGTGCCTCTGTAGGTGCATTGGCAGCTCCTGCTACTATTCCGTTACTGGCACGTGCATGGGGATGGGAAATGGCATTCATCATCATTGGTGCTTTAGGTTATGTGTGGATGGGATTGTGGATATTCCTATATGAGAAACCTCACAAGAGCAAGCACGTAAACGAAGCAGAGTTGAATTATGTTAACCAGGATGTAGACAATGCTGAAGCCAATAGTAAAGAAGAGGAAAAGACCATTGGTTTCCTACAGTGTTTTACTTATCGTCAGACTTGGGCATTCATAGTTGGAAAGTTCATGACTGATGGTGTTTGGTGGTTCTTCCTGTTCTGGGCGCCAGCCTATTTCTCTGACCAGTACGGTTATGCATCAGATTCTACTGAAGCAATCTTATTGATTTCAACCCTATATGCTATCTGTACCATTTTGTCAATTGGTGGTGGTTATCTTCCAAAATACTTTGTTGAGAAGAAGGGAATGAATCCATACGCAGGTCGTATGCGTGCCATGTTAATTTTTGCCTTCTTCCCTATTGTTGCCTTGCTGGCACAGCCATTGGGTACTTATTCTGCATGGTGGCCTGCTATCCTGATTGGTTTGGTAGGTGCAGGACATCAGGCATGGAGTGCCAACATCTTCTCTACCGTAGGAGATATGTTCCCCAAAAGCACCATCGGTACCATTACCGGTATTGGCTCAATGGCAGGAGGTTTTGGTTCACTGATCATCAACAAGGGTTCTGGTGTATTGTTTGACTATGCACAAGGACAGGGCGAAGCCTTCCAGTTCATGGGCTTTGAGGGCAAGCCTGCAGGATATATGATTATATTCTGTTTCTGTGCTGTAGCATACCTCATTGGTTGGTTTATTATGAAGACTCTTGTTCCTAAGTACAAACCAGTTGTCGTAAAATAAAAATTGCATAAATAACCATTAGAAAGGCACTCGTTATCAGGCGGGTGCCTTTTTGTTGTGTGCGCATACAAAATTTCGGTATTTTGCTTTAGATTATCAATATTTTTGCGTAATTTTGCACGAAATTTTATTCGTTCGAATTTAAGAATTAACAAATAATAAGTTCTAAGGTATGGAAAATATGGGTTTAGGATTAATGCTGATGGGCATTGGAATGTTGACCGTTTTCGCCATTCTGCTCATTGTCATCAATCTAAGTAAGTTGCTTATCGTACTGGTAAACAAGATTGCCCCAGAAGAAGAAGTTCCAGCTAAGAAGAAAGCCCAGGCTGCAAAGCCCGCTGCTATTGATAGCAATGTTATGGCTGTTATTCAGGCTGCAGTAAACAACCTCACTGGTGGTAAGGGTACCGTAAGCAAAGTTGAGAAAGTATAATTTTAAGGTAAAAAGTAAAAAACAAGATAAAACAAACTATGGCTAAAGAAGTTAAGTTCAGTTTGGTCTTCCGCGATATGTGGCAGAGTGCAGGTAAGTACCAGCCTCGCGTTGACCAGTTGGTTAAGGTTGCTCCAGCAATCATCAAAATGGGATGTTTTGACCGTGTAGAAACTAACGGTGGTGGTTTCGAGCAGGTCAATCTGTTATATGGTGAAAATCCAAACAAGGCTGTTCGTGAATGGACAAACCTTTTCACGAGGCTGGCATCCTGACTCACATGTTGGACCGCGCACTGAATGGTTTGCGAATGAGTCCATGTCCTAAAGATTTGCGCAAGCTTTTCTATAAGGTTAAGCACGTTCAGGGTACCGATATTACCCGCATCTTCTGCGGTTTGAATGACCCACGCAACGTAATTCCTTCTATCCAGTACGCTAAGGAAGCTGGTATGATTGCACAGGCTGCTCTGTGTATCACCTTCTCTCCTATCCACACCGTAGAATATTATGTAAACCTTGCAAAGAAGTTCATCGACGCTGGTGCTGATGAAATCTGTTTGAAGGATATGGCAGGTATCGGTCGTCCTGAATCTTTGGGTCAGATTGTCGCTGGCATCAAAGCTTACAAGAAAGATATCATTATCCAGTATCACTCTCATGCTGGTCCTGGTTTCAACATGGCTTCTATTCTTGAGGTCTGTAAGAATGGTTGTGACTATGTTGATACTGGTATGTCTCCACTATCATGGGGTACTGGTCATGCCGACATTATTGCTGTCCAGGAGATGTTGAAGGATGCTGGTTTCAAGGTAAAAGACATTAACATGGCAGCTTACATGGAAGTACGTACCATGGTTCAAGAAATGATGGACGATTTCTTGGGTTACTACATTCCATCTTTGAACCACCTGAACAATTCATTGTTGGTTAAGCCAGGTTTGCCTGGTGGTATGATGGGTTCTTTGATGACTGACTTGGAAGACAACCTGAAGTCACTGAACAAGTGGAAAGTAAAGAACAACCAGCCAGAGTTGACCACTGATGAATTGTTGATAAAGTTATTCGACGAAGTTGCTTATGTTTGGCCAAAGGTTGGTTACCCATGCTTGGTAACTCCATTCAGTCAATATGTTAAGAACTTGGCTTTGATGAACGTAATCCAGATGGAGAAAGGCAAAGCTCGCTGGTCAATGATTGCAGATACAATCTGGGATATGATCTTGGGTAAAGCTGGTCAGTTGCCTGGTCCTGTCGCTCCAGAACTGATCGAGATGGCAAAGGCAGAAGGACGTGAGTTCATGAGCAACGATCCTCAAGAGAACTATCCAGACGATTTGGATACTTACCGCCAGAAGATGCAGGAAAATGGTTGGGAGTTAGGACAGGACGATGAAGAGTTGTTCGAGTATGCTATGCACCCATCTCAGTACGAGGCATACAAGAGTGGCAAGGCTAAGGCTGACTTCGAAGAGGATTTGGCAAAGCGTAAGGCCGCAAAGAATGCGCCTAAGGGCGAGGCAGATCTGCCTAAGACCATTACCGTTACTGTTAACGGACAGAACTATAAGGTAGATATTGCATATGGTGCACAGGCACCTGCTGCCGCTGCAGCTGCTGCTCCAGTTGCTCCAGGCGAAGGTCACGAATTGCTTTCTCCATTAGAGGGCAAATTCTTCTTGGTAAAGGGTGCAAGTGATGTTCCTGTTAAAGTGGGCGATCAGGTTAACGAGGGTGATGTAGTTTGCTACGTTGAAGCCATGAAGACCTATAATGCAATCAAGGCCGACAAGAGCGGTACCATTACTAGCATTGCATTCAGCGCAGGCGACTCTGTATCAGAGGATGATGTATTGATGACTATTGCATAATTCAGAAAGCAGATAGAAAATGAACGAAATATTGAATAATCTATATGAAATGACAGCTTTCGCCGAAACCGGCGGAAACTGGTCATTTCTTATCATGATTCTCCTTTCATTTGTACTGCTGTACTTGGGAATCGTGAAGAAATACGAACCACTGTTGTTGGTTCCTATCGCATTTGGCGTATTGCTAGCCAACTTCCCTGGTGGTGGCATGGGCGTTATGCAGGCCAACGAATTAGGTGAAATCTTCAAATACATTGATGCTACTGGACATGAGCAGACATTAGCACTATCTGGTGGTATATCGGCATTGGCACAAGGCATGAATCCAAGCGATTATATTCAGTTTGGAGAATTGTTCTACAAGTTGGCAGATAACCCTATCCTGCCTAATTTGAACTTTGTTGATCACCTGCAGAATATAAATGATGTACGCGTGTTCAACATTTGGGAAATGCCTATCCATGACGTAGCTCACGAACTGGGTTTGATGAACTTCATCTACTACATGTGTATTAAGACTGGTTTGATTCCACCTATTATCTTTATGGGTGTAGGTGCATTGACCGACTTTGGCCCTATGTTGCGTAACCTGCGTTTGTCAATCTTTGGTGCTGGTGCACAGTTTGGTATCTTCGCAGTATTGCTTACTGCCATTGCAATGGGCTTTACCCCAAAAGAAGCAGCTTCACTAGGTATCATCGGTGGTGCAGACGGTCCTACTGCTATCTTCACTACCATTAAATTGGCTCCTCATTTGTTAGGTCCTATCGCTATTGCGGCCTACTCTTACATGGCATTGGTTCCAGTAATAGTACCATTGGTTGTAAAGTTCCTATGTTCTAAGAAGGAATTGATGATTAACATGAAGGAGCAGGATAAGAAGTATCCAAACAAAACCGAGATCAAGAACATGCGTGTATTGAAGATTATCTTCCCTATCGCTGTTACTACTATCGTTGCAATTCTGGTTCCTACTGCAGTAAGTTTGGTAGGTATGCTGATGTTTGGTAACTTGATTAAGGAATTGGGTGCTTTGACCAGCCGCTTATTCGAGACAGCAAGCAACGCTATCATGAACACTGCAACCATTTTCTTGGGTATCTCTGTAGGTGCTACCATGACTAGTGATGCATTCTTGAACTGGACTACCATCGGTATCGTTGTAGGTGGTTTCTTGGCATTTGCCTTGAGTATCGCTGCTGGTATCTGCATGGTTAAGGTATTTAACCTGTTCGTAAAGAAAAAGATCAACCCACTGGTAGGTGCTACTGGTTTGAGCGCTGTGCCTATGGCCAGCCGTGTTGCCAACGACATCGCTACCAAGTATGATCCAAAGAATCATGTACTGAACTACTGTATGGCATCAAACATTTCTGGTGTAATCGGTTCTGCCGTAGCAGCAGGTGTTTTGATTTCATTCCTACAGTAAGAATACATAATTGTCATTTTTGACATATGAGAGAAATCTCCGTCCAACACAACAAGGTTACATCCTGTAAGTTTTTGCTGTTGGATGGAGATTTTCTTTCACCACACTCCAATCGAAAATAAAATTTCCCAACCTTTAACCTTTTAAAACACTAAACCATTATATGGGATTCCTTAAATCACTTTTCGGAGGCAAAAAACAGCCAACACCAGAAGAACTAGAACAGCAAAAAGAAAAGAATTTCGACATCCTAAAGTTCGATGGCATGAAAGCCTCTCGCATGGGGCAACTCAGTTATGCCATCAAATGCTATAGTGAAGCACTGGCATTGAAGGAGGATTACAACACCCGCCTTTACCTAGCACAAACCTACATGGCATTGCAGGAAAATCCATTGGCATTAGCACAGTTGCAGAAACTCATCGAAATGGATAAAGAGAATATAGAATCCTATGTTATGGTAGTCCAGGTTGCTGAAAACATGAAAGACTGGCAGGCTATGAACGAAGCTTGCGAAAAGGCATTGTTAATTGATGAAACACGTGCAGACATCTATTATTATTGTGGAGAAGCATACCATGGACTAGAAGATGACATCTCGGCCATTGCCATGCTTACAAAATCTATCACTCTGGATAAAAACCAAAAGAATGCCTACATGCTGCGTTGCCAGATTCTGAAAGAAATGGCACAGTTTGCCGAGGCAGAAAAGGATGCCGATAAGTTGATTGAACTAGATCCAGAAAACGAAATCTATATTCTGAACAAGGCAGAGATTCTATCTGTAAGTAATACTGAAGCAGCATTGGTGTATTGTCAGAAAGCCATTGAGCAGAATGGGTTCTTAGACGAGGCCTACCTGTTGGCAAATCACATCTACGTATCACAGCAACAGTACGACAAAGCACTTTCCTTGTTGAACGATGCCATTGAAATCAATCCTAACTTTGCAAAGGCATACATGGAAAGGGGCAATGTAAAAATGTTATTGGGAAAGAACGATGAAGCCGCTGAAGATCTGAAAAAGGGATTGGAACTAGAGCCAAAAGAGGGCGAAGCCATCAATGGCAATTTTACCAATATCGAGCAGGAAATGAACGCACAATATCGTGCAAACAACCCTTTTGGATAAAAAAAACATCACTTTTTATGGATATTCCAAACAAAAGTATTAATTTTGCATCGGTAATAATGGTAAGTTAATAATGAAAGACCTGTTTAACGCATACTTTTACTTTTTTTATTACTTTTACTTTAGCAATGAAGTAAAGCGGGAAGTTGTATGTGCATAACAAACTAGGTAACAAAATAAGAAATACAGGGTCCCGCTTACAAGGCGGGACCTTTTTTAAATATAAAAGAACCAAACATGAAGAAAGTTGCCATTCAAGGAACAATCGGATCATTTCATGACATTGCAAGTCATAGATTCTTTCATGATGAAGAAATAGAACTGATTTGCTGCGACACGTTTGAGGATGTGTTCCAGGAAATGAAGAACGACAATAACGTCATTGGTGCTGTTGCCATTGAGAATACCATTGCCGGCAGTCTTTTGCACAACTACAACCTGTTGCGCGAAAGCGGTGCAACCATCATTGGTGAACACAAGTTAAGAATCAGTCATAGCATCATGTGTTTGCCAGATGAAGATTGGGATGACATCACCGAAGTAAACTCACATCCTGTTGCATTACTGCAATGCAGGGATTTCCTGAACAAGCATCCAAAATTCAAGATTGTACAAACCGACGATACCGCTGGTAGTGCCGAAATGATTCACCGCCTGAACTTAAAAGGACACGCAGCCATCTGTTCCAAGTTTGCGGCACCTCTTTATGGTATGAAAATTCTGCAGGAAGGCATTGAGACAAACAAGCACAACTTTACCCGTTTCCTTTTCCTCAGTGATCCTTGGAAGGCAGAGGATCTGAGAAACACTCGCGAAGCAGACAAGGCAAGCATCGTGTTTACCCTTCCTCACGAAGAAGGTAGCCTCAGTCAGGTTCTTTCTATATTCTCATTCTACAAAATAAACCTTACCAAGATACAATCATTGCCTATCATTGGCAGGGAATGGGAGTATCAGTTCTATATAGATGTGGTGTTCGATGATTACCTACGTTTCCACCAATCGGTAGATGCCATTACGCCACTGACACGTGAATTCAAGATTTTAGGAGAGTACAAAAATGGAAAACAAAGCATTTAACATACAACCAGCCGAACGTCTTTCAAGTGTGCAAGAATACTATTTCAGCCGTAAGCTGAAGGAAGTAGCACAGATGAACGCTGAAGGTCAGAACGTAATCAGCTTGGGTATTGGTAGTCCTGACATGCCTCCCTCTAAGGAGACAATCGACATACTCTGCAAAGAAAGTCAGAAAGACAATGTGCATGGTTACCAACCTTATGTGGGTATCCCTGAACTGCGCGAGAGCATGGCATATTTCTACCAGCGCTGGTATGGCGTAACCCTTGATCCAAAGACCGAGATTCAACCTTTGCTGGGTTCAAAAGAAGGTATTCTTCATGTTACCCTGGCATTCGTAAATCCTGGTGATAAAGTACTGGTTCCCAATCCCGGTTACCCCACCTACACCTCACTGAGCAAAATTCTGGGTGCACAAATCATCAACTATGATCTGCAGGAAAACAACAACTGGCAACCTGATTTCGACGCCCTGGAGCAGATGGACCTTACCGGTGTAAAACTGATGTGGACAAACTATCCTAACATGCCTACAGGTGCAAGTGCAACTATGGAACTGTACCAGAAACTGGTTGATTTTGCTCGTAAGCATAACATTGTTGTGGTGAACGACAATCCCTATAGCCTTATCTTGAACGAGCATCCTATCAGCTTGCTGCAAATTGAAGGTGCCAAGGATTGCTGCATCGAGTTCAATTCAATGAGTAAGAGTCAGAACATGCCAGGATGGCGTGTTGGATGGATTTCTACCAATGCACAGTTCATTCAGTGGATCCTGAAAGTGAAGAGCAATGTCGACAGCGGTATGTTCCGTGCCCTGCAGTTGGCTGCAGCACAGGCATTCCACAACTCTGATGAGTGGCATCGCGACTACAACATCACCCTTTATGCCAACCGCCGCGCCATTGCCGAAGAAATCATGAAGGTTATGGGATGTACCTTTGACCCTTCTCAGGTTGGCATGTTCCTCTGGGGACGTATTCCCGATTCCTGCGAGAATGTAGAAGACCTTACCGAGAAGGTTCTTCACGAGGCAAAGGTATTCATCACCCCAGGTTTCATCTTTGGTAGCAATGGTAACCGCTATGTACGCATCTCACTCTGTGCCAAGGATGAACAGTTGCAGGAAGCGCTGAACCGCATCAAAGCGATTTTTTGAGTTAAAAGTTAAGATAAAAATTAATCGTCTTCGTTTTGACACGAACGAAACGAGTCATTTTCAAACATATGGAATTAGAGAAACTAAATCTACCCGGCGTTGAGGATAAGCGTCCATTGGTAATTGCAGGTCCATGTAGTGCAGAGACCGAAGAACAAGTAATGTGTACAGCACGTGCACTGGCCGACAAAGGCATAAAGATGTTTCGTGCCGGAATCTGGAAACCACGCACCAAACCAGGTGGTTTTGAAGGAATGGGCGAACAAGGTCTTCCTTGGATGAAGCAGGTAAAGAAAGAAACTGGCATGCTCATCACCACAGAGGTTGCTACTCCAAAGCACGTAGAACTGGCATTAAAATCTGGCATGGATTTGCTGTGGATTGGTGCCCGTACCTCAGCAAACCCATTTGCCATGCAGGATATTGCCGATGCCTTGAAGGGTGTAAATATCCCTGTTTTGGTAAAAAATCCTGTAAATCCCGACCTTGAACTATGGATTGGTGCCATGGAGCGTCTGAACATGGCAGGCATCAAGCAGCTAGGTGCCATTCATCGTGGTTTCTCTACCTATGATAAGACCATCTACCGTAATCTGCCCCAATGGCACATTCCTATCGAGTTGCGTCGTCGCATCCCTGATTTGCCAATCTTTAGTGATCCAAGTCACATCGGAGGAAAGCGCGAATTGGTAGCACCTCTTTGCCAGCAAGCAATGGACCTGGGCTTTGATGGTTTAATCATCGAGTCACACTGTAACCCTGACTGTGCATGGAGCGATGCTAAGCAGCAGGTAACTCCTGATGTTCTGGATTACATCCTGAACCTTTTGGTAGTACGCGACACAAAGCAAACTACTGAAAACCTGGCAGAATTGCGTAAGCAAATTGATGACTGCGACAACAAGCTAATCGAGATACTGTCTAAGCGTATGCGTATAGCACGCGAGATTGGTATGTACAAGAAAGAGCATAACATGACAATCTTGCAAACCAACCGCTATGCCGAAATCCTCGACAAGCGTGGTGCACAAGGAAGTCTCTGTGGCGTGGGTGCTTCATGCGTGAAACGCATCATGGAGGCTATTCACGAAGAGAGTGTTGCTCAACAAATGGAAATCATCAACAAATAAGAAAAAGATGAAGATACTGATATTAGGTGCAGGTAAAATGGGTTCATTTTTCTGCGATGTGTTAAGTTTTGACCACGAGGTGGCTATTTATGATATCGATGCCAAGCGCATGCGTTTTACCTACAATTGCCAACGCCTCACTACTGTAGAAGAAATCCAGGCATTCCAGCCAGAACTGCTCATCAATGCTGCCACCGTGAAATATACCCTTGCAGCATTTGAAAAAGTGCTTCCTTACATTCCTAAGACATGTATCATCAGTGATATAGCATCGGTAAAGACCGGTTTAAAGGATTTCTACGACAAGGCTGGTTTTCCTTTCGTATCTACCCACCCTATGTTTGGTCCTACCTTTGCCAGCCTTAGCGACTTAAGTCAGCAAAATGCCATCATCATAAGCGAGGGTAACTATATTGGTAAGATTTTCTTCAAAGATCTGTACCAGAAACTGCGTCTTCACATCTTTGAATACACCTTTGAGGAGCACGATGAAACAATGGCCTATTCACTGAGTATTCCATTCGTAAGTACTTTTGTGTTCAGTGCCGTAATGAAGCCTATCGAGGCACCCGGTACCACCTTCAAGCGCCATGAAGCCATTGCCCGTGGTGTGCTGAGCGAGGACGATTACCTCCTACAGGAAATCCTTTTCAATCCTAACACCTCAAAGCAGGTTGAAAACATCCGTCAGCAATTGGATGAACTTCAAGAAATCATCGATCACAAAGATGCCGAACGCATGAAGGCATACCTCACGAAGATTAGGAAGAACGCATTCTAAGACTTTATAATCAAACCAACATTAACGAGTTACATCTCTAATTCAATCAAACTTCCATACGGAAGAATGTTAGCAAATGCTTCTTCTGGTGTAATCATCTTCAGGTAAAGCATGGCGCAGGTAAGCACACCTCCGTGCGCAAAGACTAAGATGTTTGCATCAGGATTAGCAGCATGCTTTTTTCTGATGTCCTCCAGAAACTCACCCACTCGGTTCAGTTCGTCTTGAAAGCTTTCGCCATTGGTGCAGGGCACATGCAGGTAGTCATCATACCACTCCTGCAAATGGGGGTCGATAATTTCGTCAAACTTCTGCATCTCCCAATCGCCAAAGAACAATTCCTTCAGGCGATTGTCAAAATCAGGATGCGTAAAGCCACACCACCTTGCCAGCAGCCATGCACGCTGCAGGGGGCTGGTATATACCCCGTCAAACTGGGTAACTCCCGTAGCCTTAATTTTCGCTTTCACTTCATCTGCCTCCTGTGGAAAAGTTGCTGCCAGCGGCTCGTTAGTATGCCCATAGCAGGTGCCAGGTTCCTCGTCTACCGAAGTATGTCGAATCATATAAACCTTCATACACGCAATTTTCTACAAAGATAATACATTTTTGTGAATCTAAATGTGTAACTTTACACCAAAATTAAGCAGATGATAAACGGACACGGAAACGACAAGCATCGCTACCCTGGTATCGTAAGCGATTTCAGTTCAAATGTTCCCAGCGGCATCAATCATGCTGCCCTTGAGGAGCACTTGAAGCAGTGTCTTCCGCTAGTATACGACTATCCTGCCCCAGATGCACAAAAACTGGCTCTTTCCTTATCACAGCGACTAAACATTACGCCACAGGAAATCTGCGTTACCAATGGTGCCACCGAGGCAATCTACCTCACCGCACAGGCATTTGCTGGCAGCCACTCGTGCATCTTGGCACCTACCTTCAGCGAGTATAACGATGCATGCTTGCTACACAGGCATCACATCACCACCGTATATACCCCCCAAAGTATCACCCCCGAAACACAGTTGTTTTGGCTGTGTAACCCCAATAACCCCACCGGAAAGGTATGGGACAAAGAAGAGCTACAGCAGTTCATCACACAGCACAGTGATACGCTATTTGTCATCGACCAGTCGTACGAAAGCCTAACACCCCTGCCCGTATTCACCGCACAGGAGGCAGTTTCTTTCCCTAACGTGATACTCATTCACAGTATGACAAAGGAGTATGCTGTACCCGGTTTGCGCATAGGTTACATCACTGCTCATGCTGCCTTGCTAAAGCAGATTGCCGTACAGCGCATGCCTTGGAGTGTGAATACGCTGGCTATCGAGGCAGGTTGTTTCCTACTGCAGCAATACCCCTACAGTCCTTTCTGTATTGATGATCTAATTGACGAGCAACAGTATGTATCCCATCAGTTGCAAGCACTGGGATGTATCGAGGTATGGCCCAGCAACACTAACTTCATTCTGGCACAGCTAAGGTTTGGCACTGCCACTGCCTTGAAGGAATACCTTGCCACGCAACATCACCTTCTTATCCGCGACTGCAGCAACTTCCAAGGATTGGACAACCGCTTTTTCCGCATCGCCATCCAATCCCCATCCGAGAACGAAACGCTCCTCGATGCCATTGAAGAGTTTATTGTCCAATAAAAAATCAGCAAAACATGACATTACTTCTCGCCTGGTTCCTCGATTTGCTCCTTGGTGACCCCACATGGTTGCCTCACCCCATTGTGGCATACGGAAAATGGATTGCCAAGGGAGAGAATCTTTATAATAAAGGAGAAAAACGCAAGCGAAAGGGGGCCATCTTTGCACTTGTTTCCATTGCCCTGTCGTTCATTCTGCCCTCATTGCTATTAGTTGGTATTTATATGCTTTCCGAGCATTTCGGCTTGATTATCTGGGGCATTTCACCCCTATACGTGCTGGTTTCTGCCATCCTGCTGTTCTACTGCCTGGCAGGCACTACCCTTATCAAGGAGGTGCGCAATGTATTCCTGGCATTGGATGAATCACTCGAGAAAGGACGCCTTCAGGTAGCACGCATCGTAGGGCGCGACACCCAGAATCTCAGTGCACACGAGGTGCGCACCG
>JAGHTY010000218.1 GCA_018065125.1 Candidatus Minthousia equi | reverse complement strand
TGAGAATACCCCCCCCTCTCCTATGCCTTACAACTATCTGCTACAATCGGTAGAACCTGCCCGTACATACGACATGGACGAATACACCAAGTTCAAGACAGTGCGCGAAGTACTGATAGAGTTCGTAATTGGTGTGCATCGTGCAAAACTGGAGGGTCACAATCATCTTTTCACCCTGAACGACGACAAGCATGGTTACAGCAACTGGCCAGCATTGGTATTGCTGGATGGCGTGCCTATGGAGGATGTGGATGAACTGCTGCAATATGATGCACGAAGATTAAAATACCTGCACATCTACAATGGCAAGTTTACCTTTGGTGATCAGCTGAGACAGGGTGTCATCTCGTTCATTTCAAGAAATGCCGACCTATCGGATTATCGCCTACAGGATGGTGCACAGTTCTATACCTACGATTTCCCACAGGCAGAGGTGGCAGTGTTGTCGCCTGTTTACGATGCCGAAACAAAGGCACAGTTTACTCCTGATTTTCGTCATACCTTGTATTGGAATCCTTCGGTAAAGGGTGACTGCAGTTTCTTTACCGGCGACTTGCCAGGCATCTACCGCGTAACACTGCAGGGCATGGTAAATGGTAAACCAACGAAATGGGAAAGTGAATTTGAAGTGAAATAAGCAAACAGAAAATAAAAAGAAAAAGGTAGAACAAATGTTCTACCTTTTTTTGCAGTACCCAGACCCGGGATCGAACCGGGATGGGTTGCCCCACTGGTGTTTGAGACCAGCGCGTCTACCGATTCCGCCATCTGGGCTCGTAAGCATTAGTGCTTATTTGCGGGTGCAAAGGTACGCCTTTTTTCTTAAAGTCCAAACTTTTTTGTAGAAAAATATTAATTTTGGGACCTTTATTAGGTTTTTAGGGCGAAAAATTGTAATTTAGCACCTATAAGGAAACCCAGTTTTTTATATTGCAAGCAAACTATGAATAATGCACATAACTATTGTGTACTGATGGCCGGAGGACAAGGTATTCGTCTGTGGCCATACAGTCGTAAGGAAAAACCGAAGCAGTTTCTTGATTTCATGGGAATGGGGCGTTCGTTGTTTCAGTTGACATACGAACGTGTGCTGCCCCTTTTCGACCCAAACCATATTTATGTTCTTACAAACAAGGATTATGTAGAACTGATTAAGCAGCAGTTACCCAATCTGCCTGCCGAAAACATATTACCCGAACCTGTGCACCGCAATACAGCTCCTGCAGCAGCATGGGCAGCCATGCACCTAAGTTGCAAGGATCCTGATGCCAATATGGTGGCACTGCCTGTTGACCAGTTGATACAAAACGAGGTGGAGTTTAGAAACACCCTGCAACGTGGTTTGGAGTTTGCCGCTACGCACCACAAACTGGTAACGGTGGGAAAGAAACCTGCACACGTAGAAACCGCCTACGGTTACATCCAGATAGACGAGGAGATGGGTGACGGCATTTACACCGTGAAGTCGTTTACCGAAAAGCCCGAACTTGAATTTGCCAATCTGTTTGTGGAATGTGGCGAGTTTTATTGGAACACTGGTATGTTTATCTGGAACGTGAAGACGCTGATAGATGAAATTCACGATCATATCCCCGAATTGGCAGATAAATTAGGAAGTGTGGCATGGCACATTGCGCAAGAGAAATCACAAGACTGGGAAAGCCAGGTGTGGGAAGGGTATTCTTCGTGCCCTAATCTTTCTATCGACTACGGAATTCTTGAGAAAAGCGATGATGTGTGCGTGATAATTGGCAACTTTGGCTGGGCCGACTTGGGTTCATGGCAATCATACTATGACCTGGCACCCAAGGATACTGATGACAACGCCGCAGGACGTAACCATCTTATCAGTTATAATAGCAAGGGTAATCTTGTAGCATTGCCCGAAGGACAATTAGCCGTAATCGAAGATCTGGAAGGCTATGCTGTAATCGAGGCTGGTAATGTGCTGGTGGTTTGTCCGCTTGAGAAAACTCCTACCGTGCTGCGCAAGTACGTGAATGACGTAAAGATCAAGATGGGAGACGAATTTGTGTAAAATCGTTGCACTCTGAAGAAACAACAACCCCGAAAGTTTTCATTAACTTCCGGGGTGTTTTCGTTATTCTATATTGCTTGCAATTTTTGACGCAATTTCCTTGAATTCATCAGGAGTGAGCTGCAGTTTTGGATTACTGAAAAGCATATCCTTTTCCTTCTGCATTGGCACCAAGTGAATGTGTGCATGAGGCACTTCAAGACCTAGTACTGCCTGTCCTACCTTGATGCAAGGGAAAGCCTTCTTGATAGCAGTTGCTACCTTCTTTGCAAAGATCTGCATGGCACCGATTTCTTCATCGGTAAGGTCGAAGAAATAATCTACCTCACGCTTAGGAATAACCAGGGTGTGACCCTTTACCAGTGGGTTGATATCCAGAAAAGCATAGAACTGATCGTCCTCTGCCACCTTGTAGCTAGGAATTTCACCTGCTACGATCATGCTGAAGATTGTTGCCATTAGAATGTGATATTAAGGATTTCAAGTGTGATGATGCCCTGAGGAATCTTGATATCTACTACGTCGCCTACCTTCTTACCCAGCAAACCCTGTGCAATTGGTGTATTTACAGAGATCTTGCCTTCGCGAAGGTTAGCTTCGCTTTCAGAAACAATGCTATAAGCCATTTTCATGCCATTCTTCACGTTCTTCATCTCTACCTTGGAAAGAATCTGTACGGTGTCTGTTTTCAGTTTTGATGGGTCGATGATCTTGGCAGCGTTGATAACTTCCTTTAATTGGTTGATTTTCATTTCAAGCATGCCTTGTGCCTCCTTGGCAGCGTCGTATTCTGAATTCTCAGAAAGGTCGCCTTTATCGCGTGCTTCGGCAATGGCAGCAGATGCTGCAGGGCGCTCAATTTCTTCCATGTGCTTGAGCTGAGCTACGAGCTTATCGTAGCCCTCTTGTGTCATATATGCCATATTCTTAGTGTTTTAAATTTGCAGATTAAAGATACTTGCTAATTTCAGCTTGTAAATCGGTAATGTCTTCGCTACGCTTTACGATAGAGTTGCTGCGGTCGATGACAAAGTAAGTAGGAAGATCCTGAACGCCATAGACACGTACGTTGCTTGAGTACAAGCCATTGGCATCACGAACACAGATCCAAGGCAGGTTATCGGCATTTGTCTTCCAGAAATGCTCATCAGCATCCAATGAAATCTGGTAGATTTCTAAACCCATATCCTTGTACTTGTCGTAGATTTGGCGAAGTTCCATGTTACGTTGTGCAGATGCAGTATGACCATAGATGGTGAAATCCAGCAACACTACCTTTCCTGTAAGGTCGGTAAGGTTATGGATGCGACCCTTCACATCGGGCAGTGCAATATTGATAAGATTAGCTTGTGAAATCTTGCTTTCATCAATTTCGTAAACAGTTTCCTGTGGTGTACGCACATTCTTCAAGCCACGAATGGCAATGTTATGCAGGTTGCCTGCACGGTCAGAGTGTGGATAGTACTGATCCCAACTGGTAGCCACGGCAGCAAAGCAGCGCACATCTTCCTTATCATTGATTGGGTCGAAGATAAGGTAACCGTTAACTGTCTGGAACAGGGCAAAGTAAGCATATGGCTTGTTGGCACCCTTGATGATGTAGTTCTGCTCAACATCCTTCTTATAACGGTGGATGCAATTCAAGATACTATCCTGTGCATCGCCAGGAGCAAGGCTTTTTGAGTTTCCAATTGCCTGAACAGTATTCTGCAGTTGAATCTGCTTGTTTGCCAGTTCCTTGATTTTCTGATTGTTCTCGCCATCAATGGTATAATCAGTAGCCATCTTCTCCCAAGTAGCTTTTACGTTCACTGTCTCGGTAGAATCTACACTGAGGTTAATGATGTGATCTTCGATGCGCAGGCGATAGAACTCAGGGTTCTGAGGTGCAGCAGCAGCAAAGCTGAAAGAACCATTGGAGTTCAGTTTTGCAGAATCCATGATTACTACGCCACCCAATGCAATGTTTTCCAGATACAGTGTTTTATCGGCAGCATCAGAGATGTTTCCCTCTATGTGGAATTTTGGTGTATTGTCGCAAGCAGCAAAGGCCATTGCAACCATTCCAAGATATAAAATGGTTTTCTTCATAATGTTATTTTTAGTATTTGGGTGCAAAAATACAACAGTTGGTTTATTTTTATGCGTTTTCAACCTTAAAATTATAAAAAAACGCAATTTATGGAAAGTTTTTTGTCATTACGCATATTATAATAGGTAAAATTCGTATATTTGCGCCGCTTTTTTGAATCGCAATTTGTTATAAACAATAATTTTAGATGAACGTAATTAGAAAAAACATCGAGTTGGCTGATGGTAGAATCATCACCCTCGAAACCGGGAAAGTGGCGAAACAGGCTGATGGCGCTGTGATGCTTACCATGGGTAAGACTGTGCTGCTGGCAACCGTTTGCGCCGCAAAAGATGCAGTTCCCGGAACAGATTTCATGCCTTTACAGGTAGAGTACAGAGAGAAGTATGGCGCTTTTGGCCGTTTCCCAGGTGGATTCACTAAGCGCGAGGGTAAGGCTTCAGATTATGAAATCCTTACTTGCCGTTTGGTTGACCGTGCCCTTCGTCCTCTGTTCCCTGGCAATTTCCATGCCGAAGTTTATGTAAACATCATTATGCTCAGTGCCGATGGCGTTGACATGCCTGATGCACTGGCTGGCTTGGCTGCTTCTGCAGCATTGGCTGTATCAGATATTCCTTTCGAGGGACCTATCTCTGAAGTTCGTGTAGCACGCATCAATGGCG
The DNA here is from genome assembly GCA_018065125.1 of Candidatus Minthousia equi. Classification (GTDB taxonomy): domain Bacteria; phylum Bacteroidota; class Bacteroidia; order Bacteroidales; family Bacteroidaceae; genus Minthousia; species Minthousia equi. The sequence goes on along the minus strand of JAGHTY010000218.1, from coordinate 6,380 downwards.
AGTATGTTATCGACCCAACCTTCGAACAGCTGGAGGGTGCCGATATGGACTTGATGGTAGCTGCTACCTACGATAACATCATGATGGTTGAGGGTGAGATGAAGGAAGTGAGCGAGCAGGATCTGCTGGGTGCACTGAAGGCAGCTCACGAAGCTATCAAGGTTCACTGCAAGGCTCAGATGGAGTTGATGGAAGAGTGCGGTACTACTGTTAAGCGTGAGTACTGTCACGAGGTTAACTCTGATGAGTTGCGCGAGGAGGTTAAGAACGCTTGCTACCAGAAGGCTTACGACGTAACTGGTCAGGGTTTGGAGAAGCACGCACGTGCTGCTGCATTCGAGCAGATTCTGGAAGAGTTCAAGACTGCCTACAACGAAGCTCATGCTGAGGATGAGGACCTGGAAGAGAAGAATGCCATGATTGATCGCTACTATCACGATGTAGAGCGTGACGCAATGCGTCGTTGCATCCTGGATGAAGGCAAGCGTCTGGATGGTCGTACCACTACCGAGATTCGTCCTATCAGCTGCGAGATCGACGTATTGCCTGGCCCTCACGGAGCAGCATTGTTCACCCGTGGCGAAACCCAGTCAATCACCTCTTGTACCCTAGGTACCAAGAGCGATGAGAAGATTGTTGACGATGTTCTTACTCAGGGTCGTGAAAGATTCCTGTTGCACTATAACTTCCCTCCATTCTCTACTGGCGAGGCTAAGGCACAGCGTGGTGTTGGTCGTCGTGAGATTGGTCACGGTCACTTGGCATGGCGTGCCTTGAAGGGTCAGATTCCTGCAGATTATCCTTATACTGTACGTGTAGTATCTGACATTCTGGAATCAAACGGTTCTTCATCTATGGCTACCGTATGTGCTGGTACCCTGGCATTGATGGATGCTGGTGTAAAGATGGCAAAGCCAGTTTCTGGTATTGCTATGGGCTTGATCAAGAACCCAGGCGAGGATAAGTTCGCTATCCTAAGCGATATCTTGGGTGATGAGGACCACTTGGGTGATATGGACTTCAAGGTAACCGGTACCCGCGATGGTATTACCGCTACCCAGATGGATATCAAGTGCGATGGTTTGAGCTATGAAATCCTTGAGAAGGCATTGATGCAGGCAAAGCAAGGCCGCGAGTACATCCTTGGTAAGATTACCGATTGTATCGCTCAGCCACGTGAGGACTTGAAACCTCATGCTCCACGCATCGAAATGCTGACTATTCCAAAGGAATTCATTGGTGCAGTTATCGGCCCTGGCGGCAAGATCATTCAGGGCATGCAGGAAGAAACCGGTGCAACTATCTCTATCGAGGAAGTTGACGGCGTAGGTAAGATTCAGGTTGCTGGTACCAACAAGGCTTGCATTGATGCTGCATTGGCAAAGATCAAGGCTATCGTTGCTGTTCCTGAAATCGGTGAGGTTCACGAGGGTACTGTTCGCAGCGTAATGCCTTATGGTGCATTCGTTGAGTTCTTGCCAGGCAAGGATGGATTGCTGCACATTAGCGAAATCGACTGGAAGCGCCTTGAAACTGTTGAGGAAGCAGGTATTAAGGAAGGCGACAAGCTGCAGGTAAAGTTGCTTGAAATTGATCCTAAGACTGGTAAGTTCAAGTTGAGCCGCAAGGTACTGTTGGAAAAACCTGAGGGTTACGTAGAACGCGAGCGTCCACAGCGTGAGCGCCGTCCACGTCCAGAAGGTGAACGCCGTGACCGTGGCGATCGTCGTCCACGTCCAGAGCGCCGTGAACGTCCTGCAGAAACTCCTGCTACAGAAAATACCGCAGAATAATCTAAGGTTAAATACAACACAAAAGAGGTGCACGCTTAAGCATGCACCTCTTTTTTATTTATAGCGTTCTAAAAACTACAAAAAGTAACAAAATCACAATCTTTCTTACTTCGAAATAGATTGTTGAAATTGCTGAGGAGTCATGTCAACATGCCCAGATACCAATTCTGGGATGCTGTAGGTATTTAACTGCATATCGTAGAAATGTGTCGCTTCTGGCTGTGGCAACACAAATGCCTTTGAGGTAGAACCATCGGGTGCTACATGAACAATGTAAAGGCGACCATAACGCTGGTCATCACGTTTGCTGGCAAAAATCATCCAACGACTGTTCTGACTCCAACTATGCCAACTGCCTAATTCCTGGGTAGAGGTTATTTCACCATTTTCAAGATTAATTAACTGCAAAGTGGCATCCAAATGACAGGTAGCAAACTGTCCATAGGGCTGACGCACAAAGCATAGCCACTTGCCATCGGGCGATACGCGTGGCATGGTAGCACTGCTGCCTTGTTGAGGTGCACTATACAATGTATCTACCTGCGTACCAAAAGTTCTATGTTGAGCATCGAATAGGATGCGGCAAAGACTGTAACGCACATCCTGGAACTGACGTGTAAGAGTGTCAACTGCTTGTGCAGTACAGTAATACAACCACTTACCATCGGGTGAGAATGCTGGAAATGTTTCATATTTTTCCTTCTGGGTAAACTGTGGTGCTGTAAGCACTTCACCATTTTCTGTATCTACAACCATCACATCAGAACCATCATCCATCACCTCCCAACGATTAACATCTGCCGTGTGAATGTGAAAGAAGGTATTATTAGTAGAATAGGCGATAAAACGACCATCGGGATGCCAGGCAGGATAAACAGGTTTTGCTTTAGCACCCTGCACATTCAATTTCTGCATTTTTCCCTGCCTTACAACAAAAGTTCCTCCATAATTATGACGCACATGTACCTGCCACGTATCTGCCTTACCTCCTGCAAACGAGTGACAATTCACACAATTGCCACGGCCATAGCGATTGGCATAGATTTCTTCCTCCTGAAAATTCTCAAGATTGCGCTGCATCAAACTCATGCGGTTCCATAAACCATAACCCGGAGGTAAAAGTCGATATACCACATAAGGGTCGATGCTATCATTGCTCACTTGTACATTGAAAGGTTGTAAACCCTCCCATCCATTTTCTGTAGAACGACATACTGTGAACTGTAGGGCATGCCCTTTTTGTGCAGCAAGAAGTTGATGCCACTCCTCTAACGGAATGTCAAAATTGCCATCACCGGTAGTAAGGCAGATAGAATCAACATCTCCCTTAATAACAAGGGCAGCATCGGTTAATCCCTGCACACTAAAGTTCAGGGGCGCTATATTGCAAGGAATAGTTACATCGGTATAATCAGGTAAAACAACTGGTTTCTCACTGCTGCGGTTCACAATGTTCACACGGGTGCTGCAAGCAGTAAATAACAAAACCAGCAAATATAATAATACGATTTTCTTCATCTTTTTGAGGTTATAGAGTTATAGAGTTGAAGAGCAAGTTTTTTGGATTATTCCATAAAACCACACAACCTTATTTAACTAGAACTTGCGACAGTTGAATAATAAAAATTCCAGAATGAGGTTCTATATCCAGTAGGTTCTTGATGCTGTTGCAATGCATGGAACTGCTGCAATATTGAGTATGACACACCAAAACTACTGATTTCATCGGGTTGAGCAAACGCACATATAGCCTGTTGCAACAAAGAACTGAGTTTTTCCCCTTTCAATGTCTGTGCCCAATGCAAGATGGCATTCTTATCCAATGTAAGAAGGATATATGCCTCATAGAACTGACTTGCAATGCTACCTACAGGTACCCGTAACTGCCCATCAGCATCAAGAACAGTGTTTTGCAAGGTTTTACCCACCTGTGTTTTCATGTATAGGGCATTATTCTCTGGTAATCCCTTTCGCAAAGGAGCAGCTAATTTCTCCAGAGCATCCTTGCTACTGAGCATTTCATTTGCCCAATCCTTATAGAAGGTGGTTTTCTGCAATATATGCAGGTATTTCTCTGCCACCTTTGGGGTGCCAAACACGGCATTCGTAATAATCTGTATTTTCAATTCCTGTGCATCTGTCTGCCCTGGCGTTAGCATATTGGCTTCGAAGGCTGCCTTGTGTGCATTGCAAAGAGCTGCTCCACCCCATGCCATCTGTACTGCACTTTGCAGTTTACTAGCTTCACGACTGAATTCATCAAACTTCATCAGCAAAGGTGCGCATACCATTTGCTGTGCAGTACTATCCTCTGGGTGCTGCAAACGACTTGCACCCGACTGAGCATCTTCATTTCCTTGGAACGACTGACTATCCATATCTTTGGGAAGTTCCTTTATGCTTTTCACCAATGGATTGAACTGGAATAATCGCTCGGTAAGCAGTCCCTTCTGTGCTAACGCAAGATTTAGATAACTAATAAAACAAGTTTGCTGGGCAGAACCCTCGTGCATGGCAATGATGCCATCCCAATCCTCCTGATGGCAAAGCCATTCTTCTGTACGTAGCTCATAATTTCGGGAATTATGTGTGCCACGATACATAGTAATGCCCTGCACAATGGCAAATGCTATCACACCAACAAATACCATACCTTGCCACAAAGGTTTCATGTTGATGCGCTGTAAGGTGGTTCCTACCACCAAAGCTACCAAAACTGATGCCCAGGCAAAAATCTGGAAATAATAAGTAGAAGGCCATTCGTAGTACTGCAAAGGCGTAAAGGCCTCTTCCATGGAAATGAAATGACCTTCCTTAACACTATACCAACCCAAAAGCAACCATGCAACCAAAGCCATTGGCATTGCCAACCACTGTTTATAATTGAACGAATAAATACAAACCACAACTACGGTAATGACTGCTGCCGAACCTGTTGTCAGATAAGCAACGCCTGTTAAAAACAACGCAACAATACTTTTCATCCATCTCTGCTTAAGGCGAGTGACAATCTGCACAAACGCATAACCAAACAACATGGCAACCATCAATGCCACATCACCACGATAACTGTACCACACATTTTCATGGCAAAGAAACAGGAATACCGCAGGAAGAATAAAGAAGACAGTATTAGAAAAAACGGTTGACTGTCGTCCTTTGCCTATTGTCCTCAAGCATCCCACTCCTATAAGATAAATAAGAAAGCCAATAAGAGTGGTTACTACAGGGCCGACAAAAGGAATAGAATAGAACTGAGTAAGCGCAGATGTAAGCAACTGTACAACACCTGAAGGGTGTTGTAATTGTTCAAAAATCCAGATTTCATCGGAAATCCACAAGTGCTCTGCCTCTTTGGCAAAAAAACGATACTGCTGCAACTGATAGGCACACACTAGAAGACCAACCCAGAAAAGGACCAACAGTACAGCTAATAATACATTTATATATCTTTTATTTTTCATCTATTCATTTTCTTGTATTGAGCCTCCTCATGGCACAGGAGGTCCCTGCATCCTAGGAATAGCCATAGCGGGTGGTGCAGGCAATGCTCCTGCAGGAGGACCCATATTTGGAGCTGCCATATTTGGACCTATGTTAGGACCTATATTAATCTGCGCCTTGCGTGCCTTATTCATCTTTATATTGTCAACTATCTGGTAAACCAAGCCACCTACGTCAAAACCTAGTTTTGTTCCGTTCAGATTATAGAAAGGTTTCAAGATAGGAATAGTATGCCATCTTCCGCTCGTAGGATCAAAATACTGCTGCGCACCCATATCCACACCCCATTTCTGGTTATTAGTGGTAAAAGTGAAGAAAGCACCGCGATTGTAGAAGTTTGACGCTAACTTTGGACCCATGAAACCATTATTCTGAATGGTGCCAAAAGCGGAAATAGAAATATTGTCAGTAGCTCTAAACGAAGCAGACAGGGATGCTGCCCAAGTGTTATATGCCAAATACGGCATAGCGTGCTTCTGCGCCTCTAAAACACCCTGTACAGAGAATCTACCCAACTGATGACCAACAATCGCCTGTGCACCAATAGATGATCCCATAATTGGGTCATAGCTGCCAAACTGTCTTCCCATAATGCCACCATTTCCCCAATTAAGAATATTACTACGAATTTGCGGCAGATTGGGTTGGTAAGTCATTTCCAAAGGTTTTTCATTCAAAGTACTAGCATCCAGTCTTTGTCCAGCACTATTCAAAATAGCAGTAGCTGCCAACCCTCCACTATTATTATTTAGTTGCAGAGTTTTCTGAGCAAGTGAATCCGGCAAAGCACCTACATTATGCCGAAGCGAGTCGTTCCTCACCTCGGTTTGTGCCATTGTATTTAATGATAACAGATTGCAAACAATAAATAACAGACACTTATTTATAGATAACTGGCTTATATGCATAGAATCTTGATTTGCGAAGCAAAAGTAATAAGGATATTTGGAAATAAGATCACTTTAATGAATTATTTAAGTTTGTTTTTGATAATCCTTTATCATGAATCTATAATTCCTAACAACTAATCAAAAAAAATTGAGCCCCCACAGAAATCACTTCTCCAGGGGCCCCAGCTTACTT
>JAGHTY010000106.1 GCA_018065125.1 Candidatus Minthousia equi | reverse complement strand
TAACTATTATGTTGCCCGCTGTCTATTAGTATAAAATGCTATTACTTACCTAGCATTAAGTTCATCATTTCACATGCTGCCTTGGCAACAGAAGTTCCAGGACCAAAGATAGCAGCAACACCAGCTTTGTATAGATAGTCATAATCCTGAGCTGGGATTACACCACCTGCAATTACCATAATATCTTCACGGCCCAACTTCTTCAGTTCTTCAATTAATTGAGGAATCAAAGTTTTATGACCAGCAGCCAAAGAGCTGGCACCTACAACGTGAACGTCGTTTTCAACAGCTTCGCGAGCAGCTTCTTCTGGGGTTTGGAACAAAGGTCCCATATCTACGTCGAAACCACAGTCTGCATAACCTGTTGCAACAACCTTTGCACCACGGTCGTGACCATCCTGACCCATCTTGGCGATGAAGATACGAGGACGACGACCTTCCAACTTAGCGAACTCGTCGGTCAACTGGCAGGCTTTCTCAAAGTCTGAGTCGTTCTTGCTTTCTGATGAATACACTCCTGAAATAGTTCTAATTACAGCTTTATAACGTCCTACGATTTCTTCGCAGGCATCACTAATCTCACCTAAGGTTGCACGGTGACCAGCAGCGATAACTGCCAGATCAAGCAGATTCTGCTCGCTCTTCTTGCCTTCGCTAAATTCGCGAACACATTCGGTAATAGCAGCCAAATCTTTCTTAACCTGCTCTTCATCACGGTTAGCACGCAATTGCTTCAGGCTCTCCTCCTGCTGCAAGCGTACTGCGGTGTTATCAACTTCAAGAATATCGATTGGATCTTCGTGGTCAAGACGATACTTATTAACACCAACGATGGTCTGTACCCCCGAGTCGATACGAGCCTGAGTACGAGCGGCAGCTTCCTCGATACGCATCTTTGGAAGACCGGTTTCGATAGCCTTAGCCATACCACCTAGTTTCTCGATTTCCTGAATGTGTTCCCAAGCCTTGTGGTACAACTCGTTGGTCAGTGTTTCAACATAATAAGAACCTGCCCATGGGTCGATGTGCTTACAAACCTGAGTTTCGTTCTGGATATAAATCTGAGTATTACGAGCAATACGTGCAGAGAAGTCGGTAGGAAGTGCGATTGCCTCATCCAATGCGTTTGTGTGCAATGACTGAGTATGACCCAATACAGCTGCCATAGCCTCGATACAGGTACGACCAACGTTGTTGAATGGATCCTGCTCGGTTAGTGACCAACCAGAAGTTTGGCTGTGAGTACGCAATGCCATAGACTTTGGATTCTTAGCGCCAAAGCTCTTAACAATCTTTGCCCACAATAAACGACCAGCACGCATTTTTGCAATTTCCATGAAGTGGTTTACGCCAATTGCCCAGAAGAATGACAGACGAGGTGCGAAAGCATCAACAGGAATACCAGCATCGATACCAGCACGCAGGTAATCCATACCATCGGCCAAAGTATAAGCCAACTCAATGTCTGCAGTAGCACCTGCTTCCTGCATGTGGTAACCAGAAATTGAGATACTGTTGAACTTAGGCATCTTCTGGCTGGTGTATTCAAAGATATCTGCGATAATCTTCATTGAGAATGCAGGTGGGTAGATGTATGTGTTACGCACCATGAATTCCTTCAAGATATCGTTCTGGATAGTACCTGCCATTTCTTCTAACTTAGCACCCTGTTCCAAACCGGCGTTGATGTAGAATGCCAATACAGGAAGCACACCACCGTTCATGGTCATAGAAACAGACATCTTGTTCAAAGGAATACCAGCGAACAGAACCTTCATGTTTTCCAATGAGCAGATAGACACACCTGCCTTACCAACATCACCAACTACACGTTGGTAATCTGGGTCGTAACCACGGTGGGTAGGAAGGTCGAAGGCTACAGACAAACCCGTCTGCCTGCTGGCCAAGTTACGCCGGTAGAATGCATTTGATTCCTCTGCAGTAGA
>JAGHTY010000191.1 GCA_018065125.1 Candidatus Minthousia equi | reverse complement strand
GTGTTATAGCCACCATAGATGTAGTGATAGTGATGGGGCCTTTCCTGCTGTGCACTGGCAAATGTGGCCGTGAGCAGGCATATACTAGTCAATAAATATTTAGCTATTTTCATAATTTCATTTTTACAGAGTTCATTTGCACGCGATCCCAGCTAAAGTCTCCATTCTTGTGCATCTTCATGCGGAAAAGATATGGGCCAGGCATTGGGTTGTTTCGCTCACTAATAGCATCCAAGTTAAAATACTCCACGCTACCGTAGGTGTGATGGTCGAACTCGTGTACATGGCCTGTTACGGCTGCCTTTACGTGATGTGTCTCGTTCCAGTTAAGCATGTAGTACAGCTCATCGCGAGGAAAGGTTGACGCAAACTCAAGGTTACCCGAGGTGTTACGGAAATAGTTAGTGTGACCAAAGGTATAGATGTTACGAATGGTTGTTCCAGGGCACTGATCGCGCATGCAGCGCTCAAAGAACTCTATCTGCTTGGTACCTAAGGTTCCGGCTGCGGTATCCATGAACAGGAACACATCACGCTCTCCGGTATCGCCAATGAGCACATTCACCACATAGGTAGAACTTTGAAAAATCATTGAGAAATAGGTAAAGCCATTGTGCGTAATATCATGGTTACCTACTACAGGAAAGAAGTGAGAACCATATTTCTCTTCATACTTGTTTACACACTCCAGTGTGAGGAGGTAAGGATCTGCCTGCGTGTCTGCCAGGTCGCCCAGATGTGCCAGGAAGATATCGCCATCACGATAGCCAATCTCGTGCATCTCGGCAAGACGTTTTGTATCATCCAAGATGTGACTGTCGGAACCCACCAGCACGGTGTAGTCGCTATCAGGCACCTGGAAGATGAGATCTCCTAAATAACCCTTGTCGTGCAAGGCGATAGATTGCAGCACACGGTCGTCAACACCTGTTCCGCCAATCAGGATACCAGTAGGACTTACCTTGTCGCATCCCACCATGATGGTGGTCGTCAATACTGCCAGGATATAATATAACTTTTTCATTACCATACGTATTTAAGACCTATTTTAAGGTGTGATTCATATTTAGATGCTATCTGACTCATACTACCAGCAGGACGTACATCTATCTGCCCGAAGAGGTTTATGCGCTGTGACAGGCGTGCCTTCCAGGCAAAGCCCCAGTTGATATTCCAGTGCTCGTAGTAAAAATCATCAAAGTTACGGAAGAAGAACCCTACGTTCCACTTATTCTCTCTTGGACGGATATAGCCAGCAATGCCGAACTGCATGCTGATAGGTTCGGTGTAGCTTGAGCCATAACCGCTGAAGGTGGTTTGATACACACCCACACGGATATCCCAGTAGCGAGCTTCCCATGAGAGGCCAAAGTTGTAATTGGTCTCGTTCTGCTCGTAGGCTCCGTACCTATTAAATAAAAAGCGTGCTGTGGCATAAAGGTTTGCTCTGCCAATAGGCATGCGATAGCGTCCCTCGGCAGCAACGCCAAAGTGCTTGTTTCCGCTTTGGTAGGTAAGAGAACCCTGCATGTCAAGGAACTCTGTTAGATGACGGGTATAGGTTCCCGACAAAGCCACAAAGGTTTTGAACTTTGTATTCTCTCCTAAGGTTGCATATCCTTGCACCTCGTTCTTATGCACCCCATCAAAGGCATGCTCACCGCAGTAGGCATCCTCCTGTGCACTTGCCATTAAGGGCAGGAAAGCAATAAACAATAATATTTTTCTTATCATCAGATTAAAAAATTTAATAAGTCAACGAGTCAACAAGTCAACGAGTCAACAAGTCAACGAGTCAACAAGTTGTCGCCTTCGGCTCCAGTTTAAGATGTTTAAGGGGTTTAAGG
>JAGHTY010000067.1 GCA_018065125.1 Candidatus Minthousia equi | reverse complement strand
AATCAAATCATAAAGAATAAAGATGGCTAAAATAATTTCTATTCTGAATTTTAAGGGTGGGGTAGGGAAGACCACTACTTGTATTAACCTGGGAACTGCATTGTGGATGCAGGGCTATAAAGTATTGTTGGTAGATAGCGATTCACAGGCAAACCTTACACGTCACATGGATTTTGACGCTTCTGCAGGCGATCCTACGCTTTATAACTGGATGAACGATGCAAGTATCAACCCACCAGTTTATCAGCGCTATGATGGACTTTTCTACATTCCTGCAGGCAGAAACTTGCTGGATATCGAAGCTGCCATGATTACCAAGATGAATCGTGAACATATTCTTGACGAGCGTCTTCAGATTGTTTCTGATTTCTTTGACTATATCTTGATTGATTGCTCTCCAAAGGAGGGATTGCTCAATACCAATGCCATGACTGCCAGCGATGGTGTGATTATTCCTGTAGAGTGCAGTACCTACGCAATTGATGGTTTGGTAGTCATTGAGAATGGTATTAATGATGTAAAGAAATACCTTAATCCAAAATTAGAAATCATGGGTATGGTAATCACACGTTACAACAAGCAATTACGCATCTCTCGTAGCATCATCAACTCTTTAGAGAAACAATACCCAGGCTTGGTATTCGACAATAAAATCTCTATGTGTGTTAAGATTCAGGAGAGTCCATTCTATAACCAGTCGGTATTTGAGTTCAAACCACTTCCATCAGCAGCCGAGGAATATTTCCGCCTCAGTGAGGAAATCATTGGTGTAAAGCACAATCGTAACTGGGAAAAACTAGTTGCCAAGTTTGAAAATTAATCTATCTGTACATTTATAAGTAAATTCTAAATCATTCCACAATATGAAAAACAAGCAAATGGATTTTGGTGCCCGAGTTAGCAAGATTACTCAGGAGCGTAACATAGAAGAGCAGAACCGCCAGATAGAGCAGCAGAAGATTGCCGAAACAATTGCAGCAGCACCTGTGGCAGCACCAAAGCAAATGGGACGTCCAAAGAAGGTGAGCAAACTGAATCGCAACATGGCAAAAACCATTTTCTTTACCGAGGAAATAGATCAGAAACTGCAAATGGTAAAAGCCATCCAGAAAAAGGAAATAAAGGACGTTGTTTTTGCTGCCACCACCATGTTCCTGGATAAATACTACAAGGACGGTCGTCTTTCACAAGAGGGCTTGGATTTCCTTGAGCAAACTATTTATTAGTTTACAACTCATTGAAGTTAAATGCAACTTACAAATTAGATAACAGTATTCTGTAAATAGAGTAGGGGAGGCCTTTCGGCTTCCCCTACATTTATTAGATTACCTTCAGTTCTCCTGTTTCACTATCCATGATGTACCCTCGCACTATCACATCTTTTGGTATAAGTGGATGGTTCTTTACCAGATCTACTGTTTCTAATACTGCAGCTTCGGTATCGTCAAATCCGTGCAACCGAGAATCAAGGTCGATGCCACAGTGTTTCATTAGGTTGATGTGTTCATCATCTATGCCACGTTCACGCATCAGATGCTGCATTTCCTGACTGTCCATACCCTGCACGCCACAACCAGTATGACCAATGATCATTACTTCGTTCACCCCCAGTTCATAGATCGCTACCAGCAGTGAACGCACGGTAGAGTCGAAAGGATTGGTGATGGTACCTCCTGCATTCTTGATGATTTTCACATCACCATTCTTGATTCCCAGTGCAGCAGGAAGCAGTTCTACCAAGCGTGTATCCATGCAGGTTACAATGGCAATTTTCTTATCAGGATACTTACTTGTCTTGTATTGTTCATAAGCCTTCGTTTCAACGAATTGCTTATTATATTCAAGCATTTGTTCTATCATAATTGTAGGTCTTAGGGTATTGATACTTTTGTCTTTTAGCTCTTGGTAGTTTTGTTAGACAGATATTTTTTCAATTCTTAGTTTGATAACACCTGCTGGAACATGTGCTTCTACCACATCACCCACCTTTTTACCCAACAGGGCATCAGCAATAGGCGACTTGATAGAGATTTTTCCCTCCATCATATTTGCCTCGTGAGGGTTCACAATGGTGTAGGTCATCTTCATTTTATTGGCAAGATTGGTGAATTCCACCTTGCGCAGCAATCCCACCACTTCGGTGTCAAGCTTGTTTGGATCCAGCACTTGTGCATGCTGAAACACATTTGTCTTGAAGCGAATCTGTCCCATCAGTCTTCTTAGTTCACGCTTGGCAGCATGATACTCAAAGTTCTCGCTCAGGTCGCCCTTGGCGCGTGCCTCGGCCAGTTCATCCTGTGCCTTTGGCAGTTCTACTTTTGTTAGGTGTTCTAATTCTGCTACGAGTTCATCATAGCATTCCTGTGACATATATTCCATAATCGTTTTTATTTATTCCTGACTAATAGTGAAAAGACGATGGCCAATCCTATCAGCAGCATCCCCGAGCTGGTAGTTCCCATCCATCCATATTTACTCCAGAGGGTTCCGGCAAGGAAAGTTCCTAGTGATCCCCCCACGAAATAGGTTACCATAAAGATGGTGTTCATTCGGCTTGCTGCCGTGGGGGATAGTTTCATGGTTGCACTCTGGTTTGATAGTTGCACGCATTGCATGCCGATATCCAGCAGGATAATGCCTGCAATGATGCCAATATAGGTGTTGTGCACAAAGGTTAACATAACCCATGTGCCCAGCATAAGTAATGCCCCAAAATAGTTAAAGCGTTCTATGCCGAATCGGGGAATGTACTTTCCTACGTTCGATGCGGTAAGGGCACCTGCAATGCCAAAGAAACTTAGCAATCCCACCACATCGCTGCCTTGAAAGAAGGGTGCTTCCTTCATTCTGAAAGCTAAACAAGCCCATAGTGAAAGGAACGAACCAAAGGTAAGTCCTGCACGAATAGAGTAGGTGAGTGCCTTGGGGTGCTGCCTTGCCAAACTTATGATAGAGGTCATCAACGTGCGGAATTTTCCCTTGAATGTGGGTTCAACATAAGGGAATGTCTTCAGCAGAATGATGGCAGAGATAAAGATAAGTATGGCAGCAATCACGTACATTGTGCGCCATCCGTAAAGATGCCCCACATATCCGCTGATGATTCTTGAACCCAGGATTCCACTCAGTAATCCCGAGAGGATGAATCCCACCTTTCGTTCTTTTTCCTCGGGGCGGGCAAAGAGCGACACAAAAGGCATGAATACCTGTGGCGCCACCGAGCAGAAACCTGTTATGAACGAACCTGCAAGCAGCATCATTGCATTGCCTGCAGTGGCAATGCCAAGCAGCGAGAAAATAAGCAGTGAGAAAAGCACCAGAATGGTAGAACGACGGTTATACAGGTCGCCCATCGGGATAATGAACAGCAATCCCAATGCATAGCCTACCTGCGTGCACACCGGCATCAGGTTTACCTGAAACTCTGTCAGCAACATGTCCTCACGAATCATGTTCAGCAGAGGTTGGCAGTAGTATAGGTTGGCCACTGATACACCTGCCATGATTGCCAGCAGTGTTACCAGCCACGATGCTATCCCCTCGTTTGGTTTCATGTGTTACTTGCTTGTAATTTATCAACGTGTAAAGGTATGGAAAATTTTTCTTTTAGTTATAAAGTACATCCAAAATCCCATGTTTTTATGAGATATTTAGTGAAAAACATGCAAATTCTCCTTTTTTCTTAGGAAAAACCTTATCTTTGTGAGGCACATTTCTAATCACTAATCACTTGTTGACTCGTTGACTTGTTGACTCGTTGACTCGTTGACTTAAAAATATGTACAACATTATCAAACGCAATATGAAAAAGATCATTCTTAGCATTGTTTTAGGATGCATTTCATGCCATGCAATGGCACAAACACCCGAAGAGGTGCAGCAATTCAAGGCAGAAGTACTTAACGACTTGAAAGAAAATATCCTTCCTTTCTGGATGAACAACGATGTAGACCCTGCGGGAGGTTTTTACGGAAACCTTGACCGAACCGGAAAGCCTATTAAGAACGGACAGAAGGGTGGTGTGCTTAATGCCCGTATCATCTGGAGCTTCTCGCGTGCCTATTTCCTTTTCGGGAATCCGCGTTACAAGGAACTGGCAGATAGGGCACAGGATTATTACCTGAACCATTTTGTTGATCCTGAGTATGGAGGCACCTACTGGTTGCTGAATGCTGATGGCACCGTGAAGGATTCCGACAAGCAGACATACGGAATTTCGTATGGCATCTATGGATTGTCCGAGCATTATCGTGCCACCGGCAATCGAAAGAGTCTGGATCAGGCAATAGCCCTTTTCCGCACCCTTGAGGATAAGGTAAGAGACCCTCAGAAAGATGGCTATATCGAATCGTACACACGCACCTGGGGAACACCAAAGAAGCTGGGATATGATGGAGCAGGTGAGTCTTCTAAAACCATGAACACCCACATCCATGTGCTCGAGTCGTATACCAACCTATATACCGTATGGAGGGATGCCGAATTGAAGGAAAGATTAGGTAAGATAATTCATCTGATTACAGATAAGTTTTACAATCCCCAGACACATCACCTGAATCTTTATTTCGATGACGACTGGAACAACCTTGAGAATATCGCATCGTATGGTCACGACATAGAAACGGCATGGTTGCTAACCGAGGCAGCAGAGGTGTATGGTGATGAGAAGTTGCTTGAACGCTGCCGTGAAATTGCCCTTGACCTTACCGATTATGCCCTGAAGGAGGGACTTACATCTACCAACTATATGATGTACGAGAAGAACGGAAACCACTTGCGTGACGATGCTTCATGGTGGTGTCAGGCCGAGACGGTGGTGGGCTGTGTAAATGCTTGGCAAATCACTGGCAACAGCAAATATCTGCAGCAGGCCATCAACACCTGGCAATTCATTAAGAACTACATGGTTGATAAAGAATATGGTGAATGGTTCCGCACCGTGATGCCCGATCTGAAGCCAAGGCTCACCGACCTTAAAACCAGCATGTGGAACTGTCCTTACCACAACAGCCGCATGGGCTTTGAAATCTTTAGTAGAGTAAAATAAAAGACCCTCTCAATCCCCCTTAAAGGGGGAAGTAAAGGTTTTTGAGTTTAAAAGACACAAAGACACAGAGTAATTGCTTCGGCAACAAGGCGACCCCAGAGAGTCCTGCCTCACTGGAGGGGCGTTAAGAAATTTGAAGTATGGGCGTTAAGATGAGCAGGCTGTTTGAGTGCGAAGCACGAGTTTCTGCGAATTAGCCCATGCGCACAAATTTTAGACCTGGAAGTGCAGCAGGTGAACTTTCTTTTTGTTTCTTATTCTTTCCTTCACGGGAAAGAAAAAGAAAGGAAGATGGACAAAGAAATGAAAATCGCTGTATTCGCATTTGCGACAGCTAAAACATAAAAAAATTATGAAAGTACCATTCAAGATGGCATTACCGCTGATGTGCGGAATGTTCGTAGTAAGTGCCTGCAACGGGCAGAAGAAAGAAGTGAAGAATGCAGAAGAACCTGCAAAGATTACATGGATTGAGGATAAGCCAGGACCATCTTTCCAGGATCACAAGATTTTCCCAGAAGTGAGCGACTCTCTTTGGGAGGCACTGGGATTGCAGGAGGGTGTACCTTCTTCAATGAGCTGTGTTCTTTTAGAGACAGAAGGCAAGAAAATCCTTGTCGATGCAGGACTGGGTGCACCATTCAGCCAGTTGTTGCCTAAGTTGGCCGAGGCTGGTATTAAGCCCGAGGATCTAAAGCTTATCTACATCACTCATCTTCATCAGGACCATATCGGTGGTTTGCTGAACGAGGGTAAAGTAGTGTTCCCTAATGCCGATGTTTATATCAACCGTGTAGAGGCAGAGGCATGGAAGAATATGCCTGAGGAGAAGAGTGCCGGTGCCCGTCAGGTGCTGGAAGCCTATAGCGCAAAATTGCACGAGTTCGAGGCAGGCGATACCCTTCAGGGTGGAGTGGTTTCAATGGCTGCCTACGGACATACCCCTGGTCACACCATCTTCCAGAAGGATAGCATCCTTATCATTGCCGATCTGATGCATGGTGCTGCCCTTCAGCTGGAACATCCTGAATATTGTCCTTTCTATGATATGGACCCAGAACAGGCAACAGCCAGCCGTATCCGCATCTTGGAGTATGCTCGCAAGAACGGTCTTACCATGTATGGCATGCACTTGCCTGCTCCAGGATTTGTCAAATAGGTCGCCTTCGGCTCTTAGTACTCATACAGCCTAAAGTGCTGAATCTGGAAATTATTTACGGGGATGCGCACATGTCTGCCTTGGTGAGTTTGGTCACCACTTAGATGGCGGATGATGCGCATCTCTGCATTTTCATCAAACTCCACCTGCTCGCATTTTGCCAGTCCTATCTGTTTTCCATTTGGTTTTGAGTAGGTAATCACCACTCCCGAACCTATTACCAGGTAATCTTCCTTTCCTTGGCAGATAATAATGCATGCAGCCTCGGGCCATGTGTCGGCTTGTGCATCAGGTTCCCATCCCAGTGAGTAGCTGTGCTTTACATGCAGAACTATGCCGTCAGGCATGGTAATGTCTGCCTGTCGCATTTCGTTGTCCAGCAGCACGGCATCCATGTTGCTGGTGCCTTGGTGTGACAGGATGATAGGCTCTGCCTGTCTCAGTAGTCGGTAGGTTTCGGCCAGGGGAGATAGGGCAGAGGCACTACTGCTATAGGCATTCAGCTGGTCGTCTTTTGAAAGGTCGATGTTTTTCCAGTCGCTTTGTGAGGCATTGCTGTATAAAGGATAGTCCTCGATAGAGAAAGGGCAGAATCCCATGGCATGATGATGTCCAAAGGCATAGAGCGCACGCATGGCATCCTGATCCTCCAGTCGGATTTCAGGAATGAACAGCGGATTGTTTGGCAGATGATACTTGGCAGTCCAGTCGCGGAATCCCTTGTCGTACAGGTCCAGGCCTAACACCTCTATGCTGGGAGCTCCGCAGTGCCAGATGTCTATCAGGTGCGCCAATGGGCCGGCAGATGGATATTCACCAGGCTTGCGGTCACGGCTGTTCAGTGCCACGTTCACATACATCGGCAGGTTATACACTGCCTTGCCGGCCTGTGCTATCTGCTCTACATACTTGGCATAGGTCCATGCCTGGAAAATCTCCTCGGCATACATGTCGTTGCCAAACAGCTGTGCCCAGTTTCCTTTCTCGCTCTGAATGTTCAGGCGACTGTTGTTCAGGCTATTCTTGTGCTGTATAAGATAATCCGTCAGTTGCTTTGGCACCTGGCTGTTGTATAGTTTTGTGGCATCTTTGCTGTAGTCGCGAGGTTCGTTTATCATGCCTATCTCGTTCTCTACCTGCACCATGATAACGGTTTGCTCCTGGCTGTCCACCTCGCGGATGTGCTGCATCATCTGGCAGAATATCTTCTTGTCGGCATTCAGCACATTCTCTGATAGCGACGATGCTTCCTCAAGGGGTTTCCCGTTCCTGTCGTGCACCCGAGGAAAACGCTTGCTATCTCTTTTGAACCATTCTGGGGCATAGCAGCTCATGCTGTTTTTCCATGCGCCAAACCATAGCACCACCACCTTCAGCTGGTTTTTGCGTGCCTGCAGTATGATGTTGTCAAGTGTGCCGAAATCATATTTCCCCTCCTGTGGTTCTATCAGTTCCCAGGTAACGGGTGCCAGTACGGTGTTCAGTCCTAACGCCTTCAGGTGAGGAAAGATGCGCTGCACATCCTCAAGTGTCGAGGCAGATGAATTTCCCAGTTCTCCGCCTATCATCAGCATAGGCTTGTTGTTTGCGGTAATCCTTGCCCAGCTTCCGTGATGCTGCATTGCAGGTTGTGCCAGGGCATCTGCAGCCCCCATTGCCATTACCGCCAAAAATATCAGACTTCTAAATAGTGCTTTCATACTAGTTTTTTTGTCATTTACACATTTTATGTACGAATAACGGTGCTAAATTACACGTTTTCTTCAGAACACACAAATGCTACTCTGATAAAATAATGTTTGCAAACACTAAAATTGCACTAAAACAATAAAAAAGAGGCATCCTGTGGTGCCTCTTTTATTATTGGTGAATAGATTAGGTTATAGATTCTCGATTTGTTCAAGGGTTAAACCAGTAGCCTGCATAATCTGCTCTGCTGGCAATCCCATGGATTTAAGGTTTAGGGCAACGGAAAGTTTTCCTTCTGCAAGGCCTTCTGCAAGGCCTTTTGCACGACCTTCTGCAAGCCCTTTAGCAAGACCTGCAGCATGGCCATTACGCTTTGCTTCATCCTCGGCATAACGAATGGTGGCGTCGTAAACCCAGTGCTTGTCGTAGATGGCATCATACAACTCCTGCTCCTCGGGGGTAAGGCTGTAGAAACGAGCCTTCTCCTCAAGCTGCTCAAAACAAAGGCTTTTCATCCGTAAAAGGAATCTTCTTCAAGTTTTCCATATTCCTCAGTACATAAATCCAATATTCCAGACCTGTCTTGCAATCCTCGGCAAGCGTGGGAACGGCGGGCAACTCGATGAAGAACATTCGCATGCGGTCTGTAAACACACGATTGTTGTTCAGCGTGTCGGTGAGCATCACATCGCGCACCATACGTGGATTGTCGTTCTCCAGATGAAAGTTCATCAGGTAAACGCCCACCACGGGGGGAAGGTCGTATCTGTGCTCCTCGCGTTCAGAACGGGTGAGCTCCCGGCCCTTGCCGTGCTCAAGCGAACGGAACTTGCGTTTCTGACTGTCGTCTGATAGCTGACTGGCAATCTTTCTTGAAACGTAGTACAAGGCACGGTTCCTGAAATTGTTATACGGCTTGTACTGCATTTCGATGATGAATTCCTCGCCCGCGTCGGTGGTACAGCTAAGGTCGTATATTACGCTCTTCTCGTCCTTGAAGTCGGGCACCTGTTGTGTGGGGTTGTAGGTAATGGCAGCTATCTTGTCATCCCTCCCCAGCAAGTCGTTCAGAAAATCGATCATGAAGACCGACTGTCCGAAGATATGCTTGAATGCTACGTCGTTCTTCAGATCGATGAACCGATCCTGGTCCGACGAATGTGCATTGTCATCCCCATGCAATGCTGTGGAACCATTGGTGAGCTCAGCCTATGCTGAGAATTGTCACCGGATATGTTTTTCGTATCCATGTAATTCCACAGGCAAAAATAAGCAGAATGTTTCACTGCACAAAATTTTATGTAGAATATTTGAAAAAAGAGGATTAGTGATTAATGATTAATGATGAATGATTATATCTTTTAAACTTTTAAACTCTTAAACTCTTAAACTTTTACAAGTTCTTTGCGTCTCACAACTCATAACTCAAAACACTTTACTCATAATGGTTGTTTACTTAAAGAAAAGGGGTAAATCACTTGAATAAATGGGGTTCCTTTTTTGAACTTTCCGGGTGCCGTGAAAATATATGTTGGCCAGGCAACTGATATGCCACATGGCTTTTCACACCCTCCATAGAGCTATGCATGCTTTTTGCTCTTCACTCTTCATAAATAGTGGTTACTCTATTGGTAAACAGTAAGTTATGTGCGTGATGAGGTTTCATGACTCTTCACCACACTTCACGACAAGGTGTTAGGATTAAACAAATGACAAGAGGCTCAACACATAGATTAGAGAAACTGAAAAGCAAAGCAATGGTATAAGGTTAATAGGCATTAAAAGAATAGGTTAATATGCAAAGGGTGTTTAAGTATTAGAATCTTATCCTACTAACATTCCTTATTACAGAATACGGTCAGTGGGATGACCGAGTTCGGTCATAAGGGTGACAGTACTCTGTCATATACCTGACAGAAACAACGTTAACCTATAACATCAACATCGTTTACCTATAAACCTGCTCTACTTTTTCATGTAATCTCAACCAAACATAGGGTTAAACCCAATGTGAAGAGTGGTGAAGAGGCAAGTAAACCTCTTCA
>JAGHTY010000116.1 GCA_018065125.1 Candidatus Minthousia equi | reverse complement strand
GCCCTTGAAACCATTGCCGAAAACCTAAGTGATGGAGTAATAGCACCTCTATTCTGGTACCTGCTACTGGGTGTTCCTGGTGCACTGATGTACAAGATGGTCAACACCCTCGACAGCATGATAGGCTATCAAAACGAACGCTACAAGGAATTTGGTTACTGGGCAGCAAAAACCGACGATGTATTCAACTTCATCCCTGCACGCCTCACTGCATGGCTGATGGTCATTGTTAGCAATAAGCGTTTTTCTACCCTGTGGTCCTTTGTTTGTAAGTATGGCCCACAGCATGCAAGTCCTAACTCAGGATGGCCCGAGGCAGCATTGGCAGGTATCCTCGACTGCCGTTTCGGTGGTTCGCACAACTATTTCGGAGAAGAGTTCTATAAGCCATATATTGGTGAGAATCCACGTCAGCTTTCTACCCCCGACATGCACATTGCCACGCGCATCAACCGCCGTGCCGAGTGCCTCTGGGTAGGTATCTTGCTATTGCTCTCAGCATTGGATTATCTTCAGCAATGGCTAACAACCCTATAACCCATAAAAAACACGTCACATGATCAGAAACGTAACGCAGGCGGACATGCCACAGATTACCGCCATCTATAACCACTTCATTGCAAACACCACCATCACCTTCGAAACCGAACCAGTGAGTGTAGACGAAATGACACACCGCATGCAGCACATCAGTGCACAGTATCCCTATATGGTAATGGAAGAAGATGGTGAGATTCTGGGATACTGCTATGTGCATAGTTGGAAAGAGAAAGAGGCCTACAGTAAAACTGTTGAATCTACCATCTACCTCAAGCCTGGATTGGAGCGACGTGGCCTTGGCACCCAGTTGATGAATGCCCTTATCAATGCCAGTCGTCAAGCAGGTTTGCATGTATTGGTTGCTTGCATAACCTACCCTAACGTTCCCAGTGAAAAGTTGCACCTTAACCTTGGTTTCAAGCAGGTTTCACGTTTTCACGAAGTAGGTTTCAAGTTTGGCAAATGGATTGATATCTACGATTTCCAGTTAATACTGTAAGACCTCTTATTTTCGAAATTGTACAAACTATTTCTTCTGGTATCCGCACTTAGGACAATGGCCGTTTTCATCCAGTGCTACCCCACACAGCGGACAGCGTTCTATATGCCTGCAGGGTTGATATGTTTGCGATGCAGTATTTGCCCCACTCTTGAAGGTTAGTTTGACAATGGGCAATTTGTCCTTCAGTAAATCGTGCACAATCTTTATCATCCCCTCTACCGTCATGGTTTCCTTGGTAACCACCAATCGGCAGTCGGGATAGGCAGTTGCCCACTCTGTCTTAAAGGCAGGGCCTTTCATGGTGTTCAGGGCATGCCCGTTCTTTATGCCCTGCATCTCATATACACCAAGAATCACCGGCAGCAGTGGGTCGTCTTCACGAAGCACCAAGGCATGGTCAAAGTTCTGCAGCAGATTCCAAGAAATCTTCTTGATTTCGTTGCAAGGATATACCATGTTTACACGTGGGGTAACATCATCCTCCACCTCAATGGTTAGCACACCTGTGTGCCCGTGCAGGTACTGTGCCTCACCCTGAAAGCCGTAAAACCGGTGGGCATACTGCAAATCAAATGTTGTAATACTTCTCATACTTTTGCTTATTAGGTTGAACAATTGGGTTATCTCCTGCGCAAAAATATGCATTTTCCCGCAATGCCTCACCCCTTCATGTACGTTTGTAAGAAAGAAAGGATTAGGAAAGGTTATCAGAAATCTATGCCAAGATAGAACTGATCATTATTATTGCCTGTGATACTGTGTGAAGTTCCAAGGGTAAACATACTCACTAAAAAATCTCCCAAACCGCTTACAGGGCGAACATCTTCTGAGTAAATTCTATTAAGACCTAATCGACCTCTGTAACCCAAGGTAAATCTTTTGTAATGCAAAGCTACATCTGCGGCAAAGCCAAAATCAAAACGATTAAGCTTTGGTATATAGCGCATATCTTTAAATAGTTCACCCTGTCCGTTTAGGTTTTCATTACCTGCGTAAAGATTCTGGCTAAAGTTGTAGGTATCTTTTCCCACCAAACCTTTTGCCTTGGCATTCAATCCATAGTAGAGGCTTGGGCCAAATCCTATAGAGAATTTCAACTCGTCAACCAATCGGCCTCTGAACTCTAATAATAATGGAATTTCTATGCCCATGGTTTTTATATTATATGTAGCGGCTTTCTTTTCACCGCCCACTGTGTATTGGCCAGCAAGCTTGTCTCCACCCGTAGTAAGCATAATGCCTGGGTTAAAGCTCCAGTTTTCACTTTTCAGATTAAGTCGGCAGTTCACTCCTACCCATATACTGCTAAAGGATTTTTTGTAATCCAAGTTGCTACCGGATTGTTTGTAATATAAGCTGCCAATGGTTCCACTACCATAGCCCACCCTTGCACTCAGTTCCTGTGCACTTACCTGTGCACCTACTGCCAATAGCAGCAGCATTGCAAAAAACTTCTTCATTACATTTACCGTTAATCTTCTATTTACGCTTTTATAATCCTTCTACCAGCCAAATATTGCATGTAGAAGTATTATTTCTTGCAAAGATACGAATTAGTTTGCATTCTTTAACACTCTACCATGCAATATTTCTTAACCTGCATGATTATAATGGCAGTTAGAGCCAAGAACTAAGAGTTAAAAGTTATCTTTGCAAGAAAATAATATCCCATAACGAAACGTGGAACAGAACGAGCAGCAAATAGCCATACTGATGAGTACCGACATGGACAAAGCCATGCCGTTGCTGTTCAACACCTATAGTGCTTATCTGTATGCTGTTTGCTGCCGTTATATTAGTAATGATGCTGATGCAAGTGATGTGTTGCAGGATTCGTTCATTCACGTTTTTCGCAATGGCAGCAAATATCAATGGAGGGGTAAAGGTTCGCTCCTATCCTGGCTCACAAAGATTGTGGTGAACCTTTCGCTAAAACATCTGGAGAAAGAGAAGAAAACGCAAATAGTTGCTTTGGATGATTCTCCCGACTTAGAGAATGAATCGCCCAATCTGCTGCACATACCACCCGAGGTTCTGCATGCACTGATAAGGAAATTGCCCACAGGATACCGTTTGGTGCTAAACCTTTACGCCTTTGAAGGATGTAGCCACAAGGAAATAGCAACCCAGTTGGGCATCACGCCACAAACATCGGCATCGCAACTGCACCACGCAAAGCATTTGCTGAAAGAATTAATTATAGAATACATAGAAAAGAACAAATAACATGGAAGAGCAATTTTTTAAAAACCTTCGCAATAGCCTTGAGCGCTACGAGAAGCCGGTTCCAGACAATCTCTGGGGCAACATTGCTGCTGCCATGGAGAAAGAAAAGGCTACTGCACCCAGAAAACGTAACTTATGGTATCTTTATACGGCCATTGCATCGGCTGCAGCTGTGCTGTTACTGCTACTGTTGCTGGATTATCCAGTAGAGGAAATGCAGAAAATAGCACACCAGCAAGAACAGGTACAAGGTATCTCTACACCAACTAATGCACCAGAAGAAACAACTGAATCAAAGCCCATAATAACATCACCTCTGCAAATGCAAAAGCAGCACATTTCACAGGTAATATCATTAACTGCATTGCCAGTAGAAGTAGAAAAGGAAGAAAGAGAAGAAAAGACAGAGGAACCAACAGAGATAAAAAAAGAAGAAGATACCTCTATTGCGGTAACGCCTAAGAAAGAGAAGAAAGAAGATTCCTCTCAAAAGATGGTAGAAGCACCCCAGGC
>JAGHTY010000109.1 GCA_018065125.1 Candidatus Minthousia equi | reverse complement strand
CTCCGTTCAGTTATCATGAACTGGAAGACTCACTGGAGTTGGAAACTGAACTTACACCTATGCACAATGTAAAAATGCTGCCGTCAAAGGTAAATATGCGTATCGGTGTAGAGCAACTGACCCAAAAAACCGTGGAGGTACCTGTTACTCCGGTCAATGTACCCGAAGGCCTGACACTCCGCACCTTCCCCAGAAGAGTGAAAGTGACATTCCAAACTGTCATTAGTGAGTACGAGCCCACTACCAGCAACGATTTTACTGTCGAGGCAGATTACAGTTCGGTTGTGCCTGGAACGGAAAGCATCAAACCGGTTATCACACGTTACCCCTCATCAGCTCGCCACATGAGTCTGTCACCACGAGTTGTTGAGTTTATTATTGAACAACAATAGTCTATGACTATACGGATTGGAATCACAGGCGGCATTGGCAGCGGGAAGAGTTATGAATGCCAACTGCTCAGGCAGCATTTCCAAATACCTATCTACGATTGTGACACGGAAGCCAAACGGCTCAATGTAGAGCATCCGCTCATCCGGCAAGGATTGATAGACTTGTTAGGTCCGGATGTTTACCTGGCTGATGGTCAGCTCAACCGGCCATTCTTGTCACAATACTTGTTTGCCGACCCATCCCATGTCCAAACTATCAACCAGCTGATACATCCCCATGTGTTCAATGACTTTGAGCAATGGGTTCAACGGCAACATGCTCCCCTGGTAGGCACCGAGAGTGCTATTCTGTTTGAAAGTGGTATGTACAAATTGGTGGACTACACACTGATTGTCACAGCTCCGCTGCAAACCCGACTGGAACGAGTGAAACAGCGCGACCATGCAACCGAGGCTCAGGTATTGAATAGGATGAAAATGCAGCAGGATTATGAGAGTCAACTTCCGTCTTCTCACTTCGTGATACAGAACGATGGCAGCACTCCCCTACTCCCACAGCTTGAACAGTTAATGGAAAAACTTATCCCGGAAACCACTTAGTTTGAGTGTGGCAACCCCATCGTCATCATAAATTAAGTATTTTTAGAGTCCTGTCCTTGTGTGCCTCAATAGAAAAACGTACTTTTGCACTCAATTATTGAAAACATTTTTAAA
This sequence comes from Candidatus Minthousia equi, assembly GCA_018065125.1. Classification (GTDB taxonomy): domain Bacteria; phylum Bacteroidota; class Bacteroidia; order Bacteroidales; family Bacteroidaceae; genus Minthousia; species Minthousia equi. The sequence continues at coordinate 1,858 of JAGHTY010000109.1, read as the reverse complement.
AAAAATACAAGAAAAGATTATGTTGAGGAGTATTTTGGCTATTTCAGGCAAGCCAGGTTTGTACAAACTGGTTTCCCGTGGTAACCGTTGCCTGATTGTTGAGACACTGGATGCCGCTAAGAAGCGTATGCCAGCCCAGGGCAAGGATAAGATCATCGCATTAAGCGATATTTCCATGTATACCGATGATGAAGATGCACCACTGACCACCATTCTGGACTCTGTGAAGACCAAGTACGAGGGTAAGAAGGTGGAACTGGATTATAAGAATGCGAGCAAGGATGAACTGTTTGCTTTCTTCGGTGAGATTTTACCAAACTTTGACCGTGACCGTGTGCACGCCTCCGACATCAAGAAACTGATTCAGTGGTACAACCTGCTCATCGAGAACGGTGTAACCGAGTTTTTACCTGCAGAAGAAGAGTCTGAAGAGGCTAATGCTTAATAAAGGCATCAAAAACAAACCACAAAAACGGCGGGAGTGTTTTGCTCCCGCCGTTCCTTTTATTCGAATGGTTCTACCCGTTAATCCTCTGCCATACTTTTGGTAAGTTGCTGGATATTCTGCACTTCGCCTACCAGCCAAAGCACATCACCCACTTGAAGAGCCGTCTGAGGATTCGGTGCCCGCAAAGTTTCATCACCTTGCTCCAAGCCTACCACCATGCAATGATACTTATCACGGATGCCACTTTGCACAATCGTCTTTCCACAAAACTCAGATTTTTCAGTCAAGATAAACTGTCGCAGCTTCATCTCGTGCTCTTCCAGGTTCTCATCCTCCTGATATACCTGCTCATTCAGTTGTCGGACAAAGTTTTCCAACTGTTCATCCGAACCAATCACTTGCAACACATCACCCGGATACAATACATCCTTGCCATTAGGTATGTTCAGTCTTCGTTTTCCGCGCAAGATAGAGGATACATTGATACCAAAACGATGGCCCAATGAAAGTTCCATCAGTGTGCGGCCGCACCACAGACTGTTTTCTGGAACCTGAATATCAGACAAGTGGATATCACGCGACAGCAGATGTCCTGCATATTGCGGTTTTTTGTGCCCCATATGTTCCTCCTGAATATCGCGTTGCCGCAGGTTCTGCAAGAAAGTGCGCTCGATATTGATAGAGTGTTGCTTGATGTTGCGCGACAATACCATACCAGCCATCACAGCCAAAGCCAAGACAAGCACCATACCCACTGACAAGGTGAAATAGTAGCTGATGACGTAGCCAACCATAACCAAGGCAAAAATCACACGAATAATGATCAGGGCTACCAATGGCAAGCGATTATAGGCCGACTCCCACAGGGCACGGAACTCTATCGAATGATTCTTTTTCATTACGATGGCACGCAGGAAAAGAGAAAGAAGCATCAATGTCAGAACACATCCTACATAAGGCAACACGCCGGCTGGCAATACCTGCCCCAGCAAAGGTACCACGCCATATAACATCAAAGCAATCATGGCCACGCTCAGAATACTATATACCACCATCATACGTCCCATCGAGATTAAATACTGGCGCCAACAGCTGCGATGCGAGGCAACCGTTGTATCGGCACCACCCGCATAGCGATTCAGCATCTGTTTCCATTTGGCAGGTAACCTATTGTCCACCCAGGTATGAACCGGTGCCGAGAGCCTTATCATATAAGGTGTAAGGAAGGTTGTGATGACCGACACAGCTACCACGATAGGATAAAGCCGGGAACTGGTGACACCTAAGCTGACACCCAATCCGGCAATAATGAAAGCAAACTCTCCAATCTGTGCCAATGAGAATCCACACTGCATAGCCACTTTCAGCGGCTGACCAGCCAGAATGAAACTGCATGATCCCAGTATAGAC
>JAGHTY010000181.1 GCA_018065125.1 Candidatus Minthousia equi | reverse complement strand
ATATTAATATTTCTTTTATTCCCAAAATTGTTTTTTTTCTATGTTTATGGTAGACTCTAAAAAAAGGCTTTTTAATAAAAAAAGGATTGCCCTGAATGGGCAATCCTTTTTCTTTATATTTATGGAAAAATTACTTAATCCAGCGTGGGTCACCAGCACCTACGTATGCAACATCTTCGTCCTTAACGGTGAAGTCTGCATTTGCTGCATCAGTAAATGGACTTGCACTCAAAGCCTTACCTGCTGTGTCGAAGAACTTGATAGCCTGGGTATTGCCCTCTTCAATCTCTAACAGGTTCTTGGTGTTGAAGTAGTAGTTCTTACCGAAGGTAGGAACACCTGTGTTAGCCTGCTCAGAGAAACCTCTCTTATTGCAGAAATCAGCAACAATGTTGTTGGTGAAGGTGATCTTGTTACCCTTGAAACGAACATAGAAGAATCTGTAGTTTGCAGCACCATTGCCAACCTCAGAGAAGGTACAGTGATCGACGGTGATAACAGAAGCTGCGGTTAGAGAACCTGAAGCGTCGTCGTAGCGGAATACATCACGTTCCTTGGCACTTCTGTAAATAGTAGAGTTGGTTAGGTTGAATGAATTGTAACCACCCTTACGGCTATCGAAGAAGTCACCACCAGAGCAAACTATATCGTGAATCAAACAATTGTTGATGGTAATGTTGTTGATTACAGCTGCTACGTTCAAGTAGAAGAAGCCCTTGGTGTAGTTCATAATCTCACAATCATCCAAGATGAAATCTTCGTAGTTTGTAGCGGTCTTCCACTCGAATGCCTGTGAACCATCAGAACCTGTACCATCAATGATAATCTGGCTCATGGTCAGTGAAGCCCCATTGGTAAGATGGAAGCAACCCTTGATGATTGGACGGTCTGCAGGACGAACTGCCTTGATAGAGATATTCTTGTCTACAATAATCTTAACCTGTGCATCACCAGCATCGTTGGTGCACTCGTAAGTGCCAGGGAACAATGCTAGGGTAGAACCAGCAGGAGCAGCAGCGATAACATCATTTAAGTTATCTGTAGGATTTACAGCAATAGCATCACCCAGGTCAACAGCAGTCTTGAAGGTAATCTTACCACGTTCCTTGGTGCCATTCATCATCTTGGCTGTATATTCTGTTTCACCTGTCAAACCAGTGATGACAGCACACTTGGCAGCACTTTCCTCTGCGGTAATGGTGTGTTTGATATCACCAGGAGTCAAAGTGATAACGCAACCTGTGGTTTCGCTAGCATTCCAACGTAAAGTTACTGATGTTGCTTCGATTTCATCATCGGCAACTGTCTTGAATGACTGTTCTGCACCAGTTTTTACTTCAACGCAGTTGCTCTTTGACTTAGAACCATTTTTGTGTACAGCAATGACTTCGAATATGTAACGGGTTTGTCCATCCAATCCTTCTACGGTAAATGGTAGGTCGTTTTCATTTATGCCTTCGAATGACTTTACCACAGGAGCACCTACAGGAGGGGTTACAAACTGAGTCTTGTCTGATGCGTCACCATCGTCTCCTTCCTGATTCTGGCTTTCATATACGTTTACCTCGTAGGTCTGTGCACCATTTACGAGTGTCCAGTTCAAGCGAACATTGATCTGGTTCATGACACGTGCTTCCAGATTCAGAGGAGAGAACAGTCTGTCATAATCTACGTGTGTAATCTCTTCATCTCTGTCGCTGCAGGCAGTGGTTAGGGCTACTGTTGAAGCAGCCAGCCCTAACATGAGGAAATATTTATTTAATTTCATAATCTGTATTCTTAATTATTGGTTCAACCACTTGTTATCCAAAGAACCGTTGCTGGCATTGATGAACTCAGTCCAGATTGGCCAGTACTGGTTCTGGTCAGGGTTCTTGCTTGTTAGATACAATGCGTCGATGCGTTTCTCATCAGTACCATCATCTTTTTTCTTCAACCAGTTCATAGAAGAATAGCCTTCGTTTGATTCCAGCAAAGCACCTTCTGCATCGGTATCGCCATAGTTCAAACCATAAATCTTTAATGTCTCGCCATCAGCTTCATAGGTGTAGTAAATCTTGGTTGGAAGATCTGAGTACTTACCTTCGTGCTTCAACAGCTGCAACATTTTGGCCTTGGCTTCATCCAGCTTAGTCTTCAACAAGTTCCAACGAATCAAGTCGGCCTTACGAAGCATTTCACCAGCCAACTCAAATGCACGCTGTTCAACAACACCTTCGAAGAAGGCTGACTTACTAGCTGTGTACTTAGTTTTCAAATATTCGACTTTTGCTTTTGGCAATGCACGTTCTACGATAGGGTTCATGTATTTCCAAGCTTCTGTTGGATTGTCAATCTCGTTTACAGCTTCAGCAGCCATCAAGTAAACATCACCCATACGCATGTACTGCCAGTTGATACCGTCGTCATTGGTATTAGTCACAATACGCTTGTCTGCAGTCCACTCATAACGCAGTTTGCCAAAGCACCAAGAATGCCATGCCCATGGCTCCTGAACAGCATTTGCGTTATTAGACCAACGGTATGGAGCACAAGTGATATCACGACGAACATCATCTATGTCATAGTCATACCATAGGATAGGAGTAGGACCATTAACACCACCCTGATTCTGCTGGGTGTACTGATCCTTAGACTGGTGCTTGATACCAAATGTGTACATTACACGACCACGAGTTTCAGAGAATGGGATTTCCCACAAAGACTCTTTGCCTGCTCCAATTTCATCGGTGCTCAAACGATAGAAGTTTTCCTTGAAAGATCCCAATTTGTTACCATTCTCCTCGAATTTTTCAATGACTTCAATACACTCCTTCTTTGCGATAGCGTACATGGCAGCCTGACTTAGTTCTGGGTCATTGCTCAAACGAATGGTACCATCAGCGCGCTGGCTGTAACCGCCTGCATATAGTGCGATACGCGCACGCAAACCTTTTACAAATGCCTTATTAATACGCTCAGTAGTAGATGTAACTTCTGATTCATTAGGCCATGCACAAAGCTCTTCTGCTTCTAAAAGGTCGGCTAGCAACTGCTTGTAAATCTCATCGCGATCGGTACGTGGCGCATACATGTCATCGGCTGTGATAGGTCCGAAACGAGCAGGTACATCACCCCATCCCTTGATAAGGTCAAGGTATAATACAGCACGCATGGTGAGCAATTCACCTAGTAACTGTGCCATCTTTGGGTCTATTATATTACCGTCATTATCAAAAATGACACTATAATGGCGCATACCTACGATGGCCTGGTTAGCACGTTCAATACCTTCATAGAACTTTGCATAAGCATTGTTTGAGGTATTCATCTGGCTATTGTTGGCTTCAGAATTGTATGTGCAAAGGTCATACTTACCACCATCTGGCATTTTGGTACCATCGTTACCATTGATCCACTCGATGTCGGTGTTCAAACCATAGTATGGCAAGAAACGACCACGGTATGAGTTGGTTTCACCAAATGACTGGTTGATACCCATAACAGCAGACTCGGCCAACTCATAGATAGAGAATACACTCTCAGTGTTCATTGAAGATTTGGTCGGAGCCTCCAGTTCACAAGAGGTCAACATAGAGCAAAGTGAAACCGACAAGGCTGAATATATAAAAATCTTTTTCATTTCAGTGTTGTTTTACAGAATTAGAAATTCAAGTTCAAACCAATTACGAACTGACGGCTCTTTGGATAGGCAGAATAGTCTACACCTGGAGTCAGTGCTGTTCTACGGATAGTAGAAACTTCAGGATCGTAACCTGAATAGCTTGTCAGGCAGAATACATTATAACAGGTAGCATAGAAACGCAGGCTCTCAAGCTTAGCCTTCTGAACTAATGCCTTTGGCAAAGTATAGCCTAAAGTCAAAGTGTTTAAACGAAGGAATGAACCATTTTCAACAGCCCAATCGCTGAAGAAACCCTTAGTAGTATAAGGAGAGAACTCTGTTGTGTTAGCGTTCATTGCAGCCAACTTAGCAGGATCGTTACACAAGGTACCATCCTCGTTCAAGTTAGTCCAACGCTTGCCTTCTGCCATTGAACTCAACATGTTACGATACTGATAATCGTGAGTAGTAGTTGAGAATTCAATCTTGTTTGCATTGTATACATCGTTCCCAACGCTGAAGTTGAAGTTTGCGCTCAGGTCGAAACCATAGAAACGTGCATTGATACCGAAACCACCAGTGAATTTAGGGTTTGCATTACCGATGATAGTCTTGTCATATTCGTCAACAACGCCATCTGGCTCACCTTTTGGACCAGAAATATCCTGCAACTTGATAGAACCAGGACGAACGCGTGAACCAATTACAGACTGATCAGAAGCAACTTTTTCCTTCAATGTCCAAGTAGAGGTTGCTGCATCATAACCTTCAAAGTCGCTTACCTCATAGCGGCCAGCAGCCTTGTAACCATACATCTGGCCTACGCTACCACCAACAGCAATCCAGTAGTCGTTACCAACATCAGAAGAGCCCCAGTAGGTTTCTGCACCAAAGTCATCCATAACGCCTAGTGACTTGATTTCATTCTTGTTGAAACCAACATTGAAGTTGAAGTCCAAGCCAACGTTTTTCTTATTGATAGCGCTGTAGTTGATGGTGAACTCAATACCCTTGTTCTGGGTCTTACCCATGTTGCGGTACTGGTAGTCATAACCACTTCCTGGCACTGGGAAGTTAATCAGCAGGTCCTTAGTGGTATTCAAGTAAGCTTCGATAGTACCATTGATTCTACCACCTAAGATAGTATAGTCCAAACCGATGTTACGTGTAATAGTAGTTTCCCACTTCAAGTTAGGGTTTGCCATAGTTTTAGATGGAGCCCAATAAGTAGGAACACCGTTGATCCAAGTAGTAGAGTTACCACTATACTCCTGTACAATTTGGCCAGCAGGAATATTGTTGTTACCAGCAGTACCATAAGAAACGCGCAACTTCAAGTCGTCCAACCAACTCTGAGTCTTTTCCATAAATGGTTCTGAAGAAACACGCCATGCCAAAGCAACTGAAGGGAAATAACCCCAACGGTTACCAGCACCAAACTTAGAAGAACCATCGGCACGGAAGGTCGCGCTTACCAAATACTTACTCTGATAGTCGTAATTTACACGGCCGAAGAATGACAACAACTTGTCATCTGGACTAAATCTGTCATCAATCTGGAATAAGTTGGTACCTAGAGTTGACATGTTCCAAGCCTGATCAGCAGTAACTCCACTAGGGAAGCCGTAGTTGATAGTAGTGAACACGTCCTGCTTGGTCAATACGTACTCGTGACCAACCATTGCATTCAGGTGATGGCTATCGTTCTTCAATAACTTAGCGAAATCATAGCTTATAGTGTTAGTGCTGCGGAACTTATGACGACTGGTGTTTGCTAACTGGATGGCAGGATTCTTTGAACCCAAGGTGTTGCGAACATAATAAGTAGTAGAACCATAGAAACGCTGATCCTTGTTGGTATAGTCATCGTAACCCAGTTCTGCTTTCAGGCGAAGTCCCTTAATAACTTCCCACTGAATGCTACCATTCATGTTCAGGTTCTGACGACGCTGCTGACGGTCATTGTCGGCAATTGCCTGAATTGGGTTATATAGGTTACCCAGTGCGTCATCACTACTACCAGCATCTGGGTCCAGGTTTGACAAAGGAAAAGGTGTGTAGATAACAGAATACTTCAAACGCTTGTCGGTATCCAGTGTAGTTGATGCATCGTTAGCACCACCACCACGAGTCAATGTGTTTGAATAACGTACAGAGAAGTCAATGTTTACACCCTTAGCAGGCTTTGTCTGTAATTTCAAACTCAGGTTGTTACGCTTGAAGTTTGAACCTTCCATAATTGCCTTGTCCTTCATGTATGCATAATTGAAAGCATACTTCACAGTTTCGCTACCACCATTGATGCTCAAGTTGTGGTTGAAAGCCTGTCCTGTGCGACCGAAGGTCAGATTCTGCCAATCGTTAGTAGGAACATTGTCATACATGTCGATATCTTGGTAGTTACCAAAATAGTCAGAATAAGATGAGGTACTACCAATCTTACCATTGTTCTTCAACAATGCCAATTCCCACTGCCAGTTTGCATAATCTCTTGCACCTAGAACGTCAAGAGTCTTGGCAATCTTTTTGGTTGACAAGTAAGCGTTGTATGAAACCTTAACCTTACCTTCCTTACCGCTCTTGGTAGTAACCAAGATTACACCATTTGCACCACGAGAACCATAGATTGCAGTAGAAGATGCATCCTTCAATACAGTCATGTCTTCAATATCACTAGCAGGGATATCTGAGATTGACTCAACAGGGAAACCATCAACGATAAACAAAGGAGTATTGTCACCGGTAATAGAACCACCACCACGAACGCGAATCTTCATTTCTGCGTCAGGAGATCCTTCAGTAGTGGTAATCTGCACACCGGCCATCTTACCAGTCAATGCTTCGGTAGCAGATGCTACAGGAACTGCAGTCAATTTCTCTGAACTTACAGTTGCAACAGAACCTGTCAAGTCCTTTTTGCGAACAGTTCCGTAACCGATTACAACAACGTCATCCAAGGTCTTAGAGTCTTCCTTGAGAACAACATTGATTTCTTTTTGACCATTGATTTTGATTTCCTGGGTAAGATAACCGATGTAGGAAATAACCAGTACATCACTGTTCTTAACACCAGAAACGGTATAGTTACCGTCAAAATCTGTGATAGTACCATTTGTGGTACCTTTTACCAGTACGTTTGCACCAATAACTGGTTCGCCGGTATTGTCGGTGATAACACCCTTAACCGACTGGGCAAACGACACAAGGCAGAGCATACTGAGTATCAAAAACGCAGATGCTCTTTTCATAAGAATTGAAACATTCATAGAT
>JAGHTY010000020.1 GCA_018065125.1 Candidatus Minthousia equi | reverse complement strand
ACAACGGTCCCATCCGGATGGCGAGCGCGAAGCGCAGACTGTTGTCTGTAGTCTGTAGTCAGTTGTCTTGAATGAAGCGAAGCGAAATGAAAAAGGAAACTATAAAATGGATTGTGCAACTCATCATCAGCATTGCCAGTGCTGTGGCTACTGCCTTTGGCGTGAGCAGTTGCATCAGTAATTTATAAGAGTTTAAAAGTTTAAAGGTTTAAAAGTTTAAAGTCCCCCTCTAAGGGGGATTTAGAGGGTCAAAAAGTTTTTATCCTAAAAAGGGATCTTCGTGATGAAGACCCCTTTTTTTTGATATATCGAACTGGAGCTTTACTCCATCAAACCGTTGCCTTCGGCAACATCAAACTGTCGCTTCGCGACTTATTACTTCAAAACCTTATCCAAAGCACCCTTAACTGCATCTGCAGCAGCATCCTTTGCAGCATTCTTAGCAGCATCTACAGCACCTTCTGCAGCAGCCTTTGCAGCGTCTACTGCCTCTGCAGCAGCATCCTTTGCAGCGTCAACAGCACCTTCGGCAGCGTCCTTTGCAGCGTCAACAGCATCTTCGGCAGCATCCTCAGCAGCCTCTACTGCATCTTCAGCAGCATCCTCTACACTCATACCAGGAAGAGAGATGTTCAACTCCTTGCACTTAGCAGCAACACCTTCCTGAATGTTCTTCATAATCTTCTCGCCTTCGGTCTAAGAATCAAGGGTCTTCAACTCTTCTGGAGTCAAATCCTTAACGCTCATCAAAACAGTTTCCAACTCAGACTTAATCTTCTCTACATCCTCGGCAGACTTAATGTCCTTAACCTTAGCCTCGATTGATTCGATATTAGCCTTGAACTGATCAACTGGAGACTTCTTGCAGCTAGTGAATGATACTGCTACAACTGCCAATACGGCAGCAAACAAAAATTTCTTCATAACAAATAAGTTAAATTAATAATTAATATAAAAATGTGTAGTTTTAGCAAAGTTACAAATTATTCTTTATAAAAACAGGGATTAGCATAATATTAACCTTTAAACTTTTAAACTTTTAAACTTTTAAACCTTTAAAAACCACCCACACCATCTGTACAACAATGATAGCCGGAATGCCATATTTAAACTTCTTGTGACGTGTTTTGTGATGCCATACTTTCATACCTAAATATGCACCAATTGAACCACCAATAACAGCAAGCAACAGCAGCGTAGATTCTGGAATGCGCCACCTGCCCTTCTTGGCTCTTCTTTTATCGATGCCATAAACGATAAAGGTAAACAGCGTGATGGCTGCCAAATAAATCAGTATAAATTTTAAGTCGTACATTCTGATTTCTGTAATTACTCGCCTGGAAGGATGTTATCATCATCCTCTTCTTCTTTAACCTTGGTATTATCACCCCCAAACAGTACAAAATCCTCGCCTGGCATTACATTGTCGTCGATAGGATTTACCTTGAAAGGAGGAACAATCACATCTGTAGGAGCAGGTTGTGGAACCACCTCGCTCACATCATCGGTCATTTCATTGAAATGATCTTTGTAGTTAAACTCCATTGTTACATTGGTTGATGTAATGTTAACATCCGTGCAATTACATGTTCCGCTGAGCACCGCATGCCACTCGGTATCGCCTTGCGCCTGGAAAACAGGAACCATTTGATAGGTTCCGTTTTTCACATCACGAGGAATGGTGGCATACATCTCGAAACTGTCGAACCAATTTCCTTCGGGGAATTTACTGATGGCTTGCTTGGCAATTACCTTGAAAAACTTGCCATCTTTATAGAGCGCTACACCTAATGTTCCGTTAAACTCGAACATACTTGAATTAGTAAGACGACGTGGCGAAAACTGGAACTGCTGATTGCGACCAAAACTTTTATTAACCGTAAGCCCATTTGTACTGAGCAAATAAGCCTTTTTGCCTCCTTGCTTTGGTCGGATACCACCAATGAACCAAACATCACGGTTGTAAGCTCCGCTACCTCCACCCGCTCCCAATGCACTTGGATTTAGATTGCTGATAGAGAAATAGCCATTGCTTTTGCCATTCCATCCCCAGTTAATATGGAAAAGTCCGTTCGAGTCGTAGCCATCGCAAACAAAGGCATGACCACCGTTGTTTCCTTGTCCACACATAAAGACCGGGCGACCACTGTTCAGCTCGCGTTTCAGGTAGAAAACCCAATCAGCCTCGGTAAAGGCATCGCGAGGATAACCCATAATTCCTTCATCGTAGCCAAAATATTCCACAAGACTGTGGCACATTTTCATTGAATTGGCTGCACTTGATGCTCCATACGACATATCACACGAAACACCTGCCTCGTACATCAGAAGAGCCACAGCCTCGGCCTGACGCTGTGTAGCGCCCTGCCCGTTGTAGCCATAGGTAGGAAGCATATTGGCCCAGTCGTAAGGTGTATTAAAATTAGAACCCAGGCTTGTGCCATTCCAAGTATATGAATGAGGTTTTCTGGAAGGTTGCTTAGGGTACTGATAATAACGCATTAGCTGAGCAGCAGCAGTTGCCACACAGCCTGTTACACAGTTCTGTGGACAATAACCGTTATAAGGATACGACTGATCGAAGTTGATGTTTCCAAGTAACGGTTTCACTGCTGGAGCAAACGACTGCGAGCCTTTTTTACGGGCTTTGCTCAGTGTGAATTGTCCGTAATTAACTTTCAGCAATGAATCTGGTGTAATGGCCAAGTCCTTCAACTCTTCTTTATACACGTTCAGCCACGACCGCATGTGTTCGGGAATGGCACTGATATCAAAACTACCGGTATCAGAGTAACCCAAGATGCGGCGCACACGTTTATCGGCACAGATAATTACAAAACCCTCGTTATTACCGCGGTTAAAAACATAGTAATAAGGATGATTGCCCTCTTTTTCTTCATAGGCAAGCACCTGACTGCTTTGTTCCGCACCCTTTTTCTTAGGCCAAAACTCTTGTGCCATCTTCAATGCCTCGTCGGCATCGCGCACTACCTGAGCATAAGCACCTACGTAAGTAGTAATGAATATTATGACAAGAAGGACTCTCTTCATTACTTTTACATCTTTTTTACTTTTACATACTTCAAGCCATTTTGTGTTTGGCAATCTTTGTTGTTTGATGTTTTCTTGGCAGCCAGGCTGATGGCGTTACGGATAAGATCGTCCCAGTTTGGCTCGGTCTTTGAAAGCACGCTGATTTGTGAACGCAAGCTCTCAAGGATGCTCAGAAGGAAGTAACCACCATTTTGTCCGCACCAAGAATACTCGCCTGGAGAAGATGCTGTGGCAATGAGGTTACCGCTCGACTTAAGGAACAAAGTCTTCAGTTTCTCAAGGTCGTATGAATTATTGCTACGAGAGAACAATGAATTTGATGCCACCATAGGACGGTTCTCGCCCAAATCGCTGTTACAGCAGTCGCTCAGTACAATGCTAAGGCGTGCTCCCTTCTCGGAAAGGGTTTTGTAAACATCGCTCACAGCAGCATAGTTCTCTGAAGGATTGTCGTACGAAGTAGCGGTAAGGTCCATGTTTGGATAGTAGTCCTTTTGGTCGGAGAAGCGGAAACCGTGACCCGAATAAACAAACACCACCACATCGTTGCTGCCTGGCTTAAAGTTATCGATGCTCTTCTTCAAAGGATTCTTTCCGTAGTTATTTCCTGCAATCAATATCTCATCATAATTCAGTTTCAATGCCTTTGCAATACCCTTAAACTCATTGCGAACATTATCCATGTCAACACGACAAGCAGGACCGATATCCGAAACATTGGTATTGGCCACTACAATCAGGTGCAACTGGTCGCCCTTTGCTGCGGTATTGTTATTATTGATGGTAATAGCATCGTTATAATCACTTTCGTTATCATCTTCGTCGTCATACTCACGAACAGTGGCAGCACCTTGCAGCATCATGGCATATTCGGGCTCGTCTTCAGAATAGAACTGAGCGATGTATTCCTCGTCCATATCATCAAGGGCTATCTCTGCGAAATACTCGCCTTCGAAAGGTTCATCGTCATCGTCGAAAAGCACGTAGGGAACCTGGTTGATGTCGGAAGCATCGTTTTTGGTCCAAGCCCAGTAGAATGCTGGCATGCCTTCATTATATTCGCCTTCCTCGGTAACAGGG